>JAQUHC010000015.1 GCA_028683785.1 Oscillospiraceae bacterium | reverse complement strand
GCGTAGCTTTCTGTGATATGAAATCGCATAGCGGTGCACCTCCTCCTGAATAGAAGAAATCAGGGTGAATGCCGAGCGCTTTCCGCTTATTGCAATTTCGCCCCCGTCGGCTGCAATAGCTCTGGTTCTGTGCCGGTCATCCTTGACCATTCCGAATATCGGGATATCATATCCTCCCGCCTCCAGCACGGGGCGCACCGCCGATACATGCCCCTGACCGCCGTCAAGTAATATCAAATCGGGGAGCCGTCCGAATCCGTCTTCTGCTCCCTTATGCGCTTCGTATTCGGAAAAACGGCGGGTCAATACCTCACGCATGGCGGCATAATCATCCTGTCCTACCACCGTTTTTATCTTAAATCGCCGATAATCGGATTTTTGAGGTTGTCCGTTTTTAAACACCACCATACCGGCGACAGTATCACTGCCTGCGGTGTTGGAAATGTCATAGCTTTCTATGATACTCGGCGGTTCGGGCAGACCGAGGAGTCTTGCCAGCTCATCCAGTGCGGCGGCATCCCGGCCTGTCATACCGGTTTTGCGGGCTGCCCGCTCGGCTGCATTGCTTTGACACATTTCGACAAGTCGAGCCTGCTCTCCTTTTTTCGGCTGCATAATATCAACCCGCCGCCCGGCTTTTTCAGATAGCCATTGTTCGGTCAGCTCCCGGTCTTCAACCTCGCCGTCTATGGTAATCTGAGGAGGTATATGTTCACGCATTGAATAATATCTTTGTAAAAATGCAGCCCTCAAAAAAGGCAGACTGCCGCTTTCCTCAACCTGAAAATCCTCTCGATCGTAAAGATTACCTTCTTTAAACCGAAAAACTTCAAAAAACACACCTTTTACACCTTGGGCAAGTGCGATTACATCCTGCTGCGCAACCCGAGAGCGCACCACCTTTTGCTTTTGTCCCAGACGGCGGATGGCATCTATCCTGTCCCGCAGACGGGCTGCTTTTTCAAACTCCAGTTTTTCCGCCGCTTCATTCATGCGCTCGTCTAAAAGTTTTAAAAGCCGGTCGCTGCCCTTGGTGAGAAATTCCACGGCTTGCTCAATTCGTTCGTTATATTCCTGCTTGGAAATACGCCCGCTGCAGGGGGCACAGCACTGCCCGATATAATTGTTAAGACAGGGGCGTTCTCTTTTTCCATTTCCTAAGGTTCGATTGCAGGTCGGAAGCTGAAAAATGCGGCAAACCTCATCAACCGCCTCCTTTACATCAAACCCGCTTATATACGGCCCTAAATAGCGCGAATTGTCATTATCGAGCTTTTGCAGGGCGATAGATATCACCGGAAAAGGAGGCGGGGATATGCGAATATATCTGTATCCCTTATCATCCTTCAACAGAATGTTATATTTTGGGTTGTACTGCTTAATAAGAGAACATTCCAGTACCAGAGCCTCAAATTCATTGTCGGTCACTATATATTCAAATTTATCCACACGGGACACCATCTGTCTGACCTTTTCGCTATGACCGTAATCAGAGCCGAAATACTGACTTACACGTTTTTTCAGAGCTTTTGCCTTGCCGATGTATATTATATTATTCTTAGCATCCTTCATTATGTAAACGCCCGGCTGTAAGGGCAGCGCCATGGCCTGTTTTCGAAGGTCTTGTATTTTTTTGTCCTTATCCACGGAGCCACCCTCCTTCTTAAATTTAAACAAAGCCCCTGCGCTTGCCGCAGGGGCTCCAAATCAGTCAGTGTTTGCTGCCGACCGTAACGCATTTCCGCTGCTGATGCGATTCGGTAACGGGAACGGTTTTTCGGTCGATTCTTTTTAAAGGCAGAAAATATTAAGTTTTATGCCGGGGTGTCCTTGCATAGTCTTTTGCCTCGACACTTCAAACGGCCCAAATACAAGAGGCTTGGAATAATTCCGATGGAAGTCGCAGCAATCGTGCTTGGAACTGATGCAGATAATATTTTGCCCAGTTTACATTTCAAGTGCGTTGCCCCTGACATTTCCCTGCACGCTTCGGCAATGAACCGTTTGATTCATTTCACCGTGGCCAACTCCCGCGCGAAAAATTCGAAAAATGAAACCTTCAAACCTTCTGCGAAAGGATGGTCACGATGCAGATGGGAGTCGCCTTCCTCGTACACGGGAATCACCTCTTTCTAAACATTTTTTCGGCATATAATTATTGCCCGAAAAAGCGTTTTAATCTCTTTTAATTATATCCTTCTTTCATTTATATTATAGCCTCATATTAGTAAAATGTCAATATAAATTGCCCATCATTTTCAATATTATTATAATTAGTGTCGAATATATTTGCTTTGTGGCGTAAAAGCTAAAATGGATAGATTAATTATTTCCAACCTTGGATTTTATCTTGACGAATGGATTACGGTAGGCTACAATGAATATAGCGACAGGATCAACAGGGGTAAAAAGTCGCCCGCCCGACTTCGGCGGATAGAAAGGATGAAGTGTATGAATGATGATAATCAGTCCGGTTTTATCACGATACTGGACGAAGAAGGCACAGAGCATAAATTTGAGTTGCTGGATGCAATCGAGACTGATGACGGACGATATGTCGCGCTTCTTCCTGTTTATCAAGACCCCTCAGATATGGTTGACGACGACGGTGAATTGATTATTCTTGCGGTTGAGGCAGAAGACGGCGAGGATACCTTGGTCACCATCGAAGATGATGATTTGTTCGATGAAATCGCCGAGATTTTTGAAGAGAGACTTTCGGATCTATATGAAATCGAATATATGTAATTTAATCCGCAAAAATACAGCAAATTGAGAAATAGGGCAGATAATTATTATGCCCCGGTTCCCTGCCTTGTGCGCGGACCCGCAGCCAATAACCCTACTACATTTTGTATACGGGAGCTTTACTCCGGAGCCGGATTGCAGACCTCCCCGCCAAAAGGCGGGACGAAGGGAGCGAGAACGTTTCGGGAGGCACCCACCTGCTGACTTTGGTAGCAGGTTATGTCGGCTGCAATACGGCTTGGCGGGGCAATATGCTTATAATACTAATCTCAAATAAAAGCGACTCATTCAATTTAAATTAGTATTATACTAATTTAATTTATAAATGTAGATAATATCCAAGTCCGTTGAATATCTTCTTATTATGATATTTCTATATATTTATTTTAAATTAGCATTAGAAATGCATCGCTTCATTTTATCGACTTTTATAATTGAGATTAGTTTTGGGGCTGACACACGTTTTTAATTATGTGTCAGCCCCTATTTTTGTGACCGGGGAGAGAAATAACGCATGGTTTGCCCGGATGATTAGGAACCTTTTCGGTTTGGTATCATACCATGTAATACTAAATCCAACTATAACTATTCCATAATTATCGCTCATGGCGCGTTCTTCCTATACTAATTTAATTTAAATTAGTATTATACTTATTTAATATATAAACATAGATAATATCCTCGTCCGTTGTATATCTTCTTATTATGATATTTCTATATATCTACTTTAAATTAGTATTAGGAACGCATCGCTCTATTCTGGAATGTTTTAGAATGTATTTAGTATAATACTGATTGAGATTAGTATTATAGTTTTCTATTTTCGTTATGGAGGAGATATTGTGCAAAATAATAACAATTGGAATACCCCCGGGAACAATGCTCAGGAGCACCCATCCGAGCTGTCAGATATGATTACATATCGTATGATGTATCCCGAAATATTTTATAAGCTTCAGCCGTTTATTATCATGACATGCGATCAAATGGACTCGGCCGGTGAACCGACTCAGGAAATGATTGAAATGATGACCGAGAATATTCATAGGGATTTTTGTCGTATGTATCCCGACCTTGAAGAATATGCTCGCGGACAGGAGATGAAAACCGGTACAAATCCGTCGATAGCAGAGGTCCAGACCCCTTTCCGCTCGGGATTCCGTCGCAGAGGGCTTCTCAGGGATATCATAGAAATATTATTGCTGTCCGAGTTGTTCCGCCGCAGAAGAAGATATTACTGATACTGATACTAATTAGTATGACCACTGATAAAGCGGCGCACACACAGGTGCGCCGCTACGTTGTTAAGGGAAATTAAACAATTCAGGGGTTCTATCACAAAACAAAGGTTTTTTTATTATGATTATAGGTATAAAATTTTATTTGGTGGCGTTGTAGGGGAGGATTCCATATCCTCCCGAATAATTTACACCACCATTTAAACGAACAATGAAACAATATCCGCCCGTTTTTGGAGCAATCCGTAAAAGAGCGGAAATTTTTATGTATTCAGACCTTCTATGCTTTGATGTTTAACCATACTTTGACAAATGTAATCGAATTTGTCGCTTGGGAAATATCCTGTTAAATGTGTTTTATTGAGGCTACCCGCCAGGATGGTTATACTTGCTTTGCAAAGCCCGAATTTCCGGCTTATCGGTCCGTCTTTTGTTGATATATCCTGTATTTTGCTGTATGTGGTGATTAGGGTCTTCTTGCTGAAAATGCCGCTTGTAATCGCGATATTATCTCCATGCAAGCCCAAGCCCAGCCCCTTTGTTTTAAAGGATAAAAATCCAGCCAAAAGAATTAGGACAAGCCAGAGGAACCCTGCCCACCAATAACCCAAAATAAGCCCGGCTGCAAATACAGGCAACCCCAAAAGGGTGTATTTGATTAAAACAGACAACAGAGCAGGTGGCGGGGATGAATGAATAGGTTCAGAGAAAACAAAGGAGGGGGTAACCTGTTCTATGATTGTATCCAGCTCCTGTTTGTTTACCAATAGGCATAACATAGGGGATTCTTTAGTTTCCTCATCGGCCATGCCGATATTTATTAACTCAGCGTAATACAAATGTGCCATCCTTGAAAACAATGACTGACGAATAATCAGCGCGCTTGTTTTATCAAGCGGCAAGGTATATTGTTGTTTTGTAAGCAGACCATACGATATAACCGCCTTTTTGGGCTGTTTAACGACGGTAAATCCATAATATCGAAAGAATGGAATAATGCTCTGCGCCGCAATAATAACAATAGCAATAATGTTTAAAATCTGCCAATCTATTCCGGTTGCAGGCTCGGCTTCCTCAGCAAAAAAGGAGGGTAAAAATATAGCTGCTAAAATTCCGAGATATACAATTATTTGTGTAAGCGGTAAGCTGAGCAGGCTGTGCCGTATTACACGGCGTAAGGGGAAGGATACCACCGGCACATACACCGGTTGAGGGGGATGTGCCGTATTTTCTGTCGAGGGAGCCTTAAACTCGATTTCTTGCTTCAAATCGGTAATCAGCCTTTGAAATTCCGCTGCCTCATTTTGACCGAAAACAAGATGAAAATCGGTTTTATCGGCCGTTACGGCGGAGTTGATATCCAGCTGTATGCTGTAGACATTCAAAACCCGCTGAAGTATGTTCTGCTTTAAATTCACTGAAGATATGCCGGATATTTTTACGGTTGTTTTATTCTTCATTATCTTAAATCTTTTATCTATTATCAGCTGTCCGTCCTTGATGAAGATATAAGTTTTGCGCCAGCGTATCAACTCGAATATAAACACTATAATCGAAATCAGTAATAATAATGCAGCAATACCCAAAGATGCAAACAGCTCCCCCTCCTCGGCGGACACATCATCGGCATCCGGTAAAAAATCAAATATAGCCATCGCTAAAAAAAACCATGTGTATTTCAGCGTATTCAACAATACGATTGAAAAGTGATTGCGGACTTCTTTTTCCATGATAAATTTCACACCTTTCGGCCGATATGATGCAAATATTACTGTTCTTCCACAATACGGCGTATTCTGCCCAACAAACTTTCTATAATTTTTTCGGCTTCTTCCACCTCAAGAAAGCGTATGGTGACGGTGCCGCCCGCAGTTGTGGCGATAACCTTGCCCAGCCCGAAAATACGGTCGATCGGGCCGCGTGAAACCTCTATCTGCTGCACCCGCTCGATGGGCGCAAACTCTTTGGTGATAAACCAGAGCCCCTCCTTGACCACAATCCGCTCATCATCAATATCATATCTATATCGGTGGTATCGGATTAAAGGGGCGGCTATGCAATAAAAAACCGCATATACCCCCCACACGGCCAATAATATATCCGCCCACAAGGGTATATCTATTCCGGAATTACGAACAATCACCCTTGCAGCAATAAAAATCAGGGTGAGTATACCTTTTCCTATGAATGCGGACAGCCTCATGCATCCGATTGCTTTTGCGCTTAAACTTCGAAATGCCATAATTCATTCCCCCGTTTCACATTATTTAGATAACAGTATTAATGGTTGGGCTTCTTCATGGTAAGGGATATACGCTTTTTATCAACATCCACTGAAAGCACCCATACCTTTACGACATCTCCGACCTTCAGCACCTCTGACGGATGCTTGATAAAACGGTTTGAAATCTGAGAAACATGGACGAGCCCGTCCTGGTGCACGCCGATATCTACAAATGCGCCGAAATCTATTACATTGCGCACCGTCCCATCCAATTCCATCCCGGTCTTTAAGTCCTCCATGCTCATTACATCGGTGCGAAGCAGGGGAGGGGGCAGCTCATCCCGAGGGTCGCGCCCGGGTTTTTTCAGCTCGGTTATGATATCCCGCAGGGTGGGCTCTCCCACGCCGCTTTCTTTAGACAGCATATCAATACCCTTTTCTTCCGCCCGCTGCTGCAGGTCGTTCACCCGACCGTTTTTAACATCATCGGTGGTATATTCACAAAGGGAGAGCAGCTTTTTTGCAGCCGTATAGCTTTCGGGGTGGACCGCTGTATTGTCAAGCACATTTTCGCTTTCGGGAACTCGAAGAAAGCCGGCGCACTGTTCAAACGCCTTGGGCCCCAGCTTTGGGACCTTTTTAAGCTGTGAGCGTGATGAAAAAATCCCGTTTTCTTCACGGTAAGATACAATGCTTTTTGCAACCGCTGAATTTACCCCCGAAACCCGCATAAGCAACGGAGCCGAAGCCGTGTTTAAATCCACTCCAACCGCGTTGACACAGTCCTCTACCACTCCGCCCAGTGCATCCGAAAGACGGTTTTGCGGCATATCGTGCTGATACTGCCCCACCCCTATCGCCTTGGGGTCGATCTTAACAAGCTCCGCAAGCGGGTCCTGTAATCTTCGGGCAATCGACACCGCCGAGCGGAGGGAGACATCGTATTCGGGGAATTCTTCGGCCGCCAATTTGGATGCCGAATAGACCGAGGCTCCGGCTTCGCTGACAACCATATACGAAAGACCGGTTCCCAGCTCTTTTATCAGGGAGGCGGCAAACACTTCGGTTTCGTGGGATGCCGTGCCGTTTCCTATGGCAATAATCTGAACACCGTATTTTTTTATAAGGCGAGTGATTAAATCCTTTGCCTCTTGTATTTTATTATGCGGAGGCACCGGATATATGACCCCTGTATCAAGCACCTTGCCGGTTTGGTCGACAACCGCCACCTTACAGCCTGTGCGATATCCGGGGTCGAGCCCGAGAGCTACCCGCCCCTTTACCGGAGGCTGCATGAGCAGATGCCGAAGATTGAGTGAAAATACCTTTATGGCATCTTCACTAGCATTTTCCGTCAGTTGATTTCTCAGCTCTCGCTCTATGGACGGGAAAATTAGGCGGTTATAGGCATCCTCGGCGGCGGCGTTGACGATTTGGGTGCAGGGAGAACCCTCCTTCACATGATCCGAGCAGGTGATGTTAACTCCCTTTATACGGTCAAAATCTATGGACACCTTTAATAATTCTTCGCGTTCCCCGCGGTTTATCGCCAGAACACGATGTCCCGGAACACGCTTTAAGGGCTCGTGAAAATCGGAATACATCTCGTATACGCCCGGGTCATCCGTCGCGGCTTTTGAGGTTAGTTCACCGTTTGCCAAGCATACAACACGCAGGCGGCGGCGAATTCCGGCATCATCCGATATCATTTCCGCAATTATGTCCTGTGCCCCTTGCAGCGCATCTTCCGCCGTTTGGACACCCTTTTCTTCATCAATATACGCCTCCGCCATGCCAAGCGGTTCGGGGCTGTCCGGGAGTTGCAGATAAATCGCATCGGCGAGCGGCTGCAGCCCCTTTTCCCGCGCCACCGAAGCCCGGGTCTTGCGTTTGGGACGATATGGTCGATAAATATCGTCAATTTCGGTAAGGGTGGCTGCCGCATCCAGCGCGGCTGATAATTCTTCTGTAAGCGCGCCCTGTTCCTCGATTACAGCCCTCACCTTTTCACGCTGGGCGTTTAAATTTCGCAGATATTCCAAGCGCTCGGAAAGCTCGCGCAAAACCTGATCGTCAAGCGAACCGGTCATTTCCTTTCGATATCGTGCGATAAAGGGAATGGTGTTTCCGTCATCAATCAGCTGCAGGGTAGCCTCAACCTGATTCGGGCGAAGTTGGAATTCCTGCGCCAAAACCGCGGGTATATTCATGTATTTTGTCTTCCTTTCCGTGCCGTGAAAATTATTGATATCGGGCGGGAGGATATGGAATCCTCCCCTACAATATACAGGGTGATTAATACAATCAACTACGATTACAATATATTTATTGCATCAAAATCATAGCTTCCGTCCGGATTATACAGAATAAATGAGAAATCTTTTCCGATGGTTTCTTTTACGGCGGTAATTTGTTGGTTTATCTGTTGTGAATTATATTCAAACGCCTGAAGCCACGGCATAATATCAGGTTGTTGCTCCATGAGCTGAACCCTTAATTTTATCTGTCCGGTGGCCAGCTTGACGGCATCATAGGGGCTTTCTTTTGGATTTGAGACGGTTGTTTCCCCGACCCTCAGTTTGTTCCCCAATGTGGAGGGGAGGAGGACAGGGGCGAGAGTATCGGCGCCGAAGGTGACGGGATTGCCGCCGAATGGCTCGGTGCCGTCCTTAAATGCCGAAAGACCGGGGACTGTATGAATAACCCGACATCCGTCCCCCACGGCGGTGCATAAATCGCCTGTAAATTTTTTTAACACCTCAAGCGGGGAGAGGGATCTAAGCTCGGAGTTCCCGTAATACGCCTGAGAGGTCTGATTGGGAAACTGAACCCCATCCAGCATGATTGAAGTAAACCCGATATCAGATAATTCCTTTGCTATACCTATTATATAGTTATGGGCATCGGGGGCGTAAGGGTTGAGCCAAGGTTTGCCGCCCTTATCTCTGGAATTGTCCAGCCAGGTATAGGTAGGGTAATCTTCAAGCGTTATTTTGGCGGAAGGCAGGTTGGACGGTGCGGTCGGGTCACGAAACGCAAAAATCCGCCCGATGGCGGTAAAGCCCTTGCCTTCAAGCTTTTGCAATATTTCTTTAAGCTCTTGAGTGGTTACGGCATTATCCGAAGCGGCTTTGGATTGTTGTGCCGATTGTGTTTGGGAGTCATAATGCAAAACACCTTTATCATCCTTTAAATCAAACAGAACGGCATTAAAACCGGCTGCGGTCGCATCATCGAGAACGGCATCCGGAAAATCCGCCTGTGTCAGACGGGAAAACGGCAGGTAAAATGTACGCAGGCTGCCCTGTGGGGTTGCGGGTATCGGCTTTACGGTTGTTGCGGGTGTGGTGACAGCCGCAGACGGATTTGATGAGGGGTCTGCATTGACGGCAGATGTGAGTTCGGTCTGACTGTCGGGGTTGTCCTCCATAATGAATTTCGCGGCTAAAAAACCCGCGGGAATCATGAGCAGAGCCAAACATACCAGCCCGATATTCTTCAGAATGGCCTTTTTGCGGGCATTTTTATTAAACACACCGGATCCGCGGCGGTGTAGTTTTCTGCCCTTCACTTTGTGCGACATCTGAATTCCTCCCAATTCTTTTATATCAAAGATACGCTTCCCTCAAATCCCATTAATGCAAGCGAGAGTATGCCGAGGTAGATTAAAATAGAGGGAAGACCGCGGAAAGCCTTGGGTATATCAGGATTATCCAGACGCTCCATTCCTTCCGCGACCAGCCAAGAAATAATCATAAATCCTGCACAAGCACCAAGTGAAAGCCCCAAAGCACCCAAAAGAGTTATGGCGAATTTGTGATTTGCAGAGAGCGCAATACCGAATACAAGGTTGTTAAACGCCGCAATCGGCATCAATCTGCTTATTCGGCTGTAAAGCTTGGGTTTCTGATTTTTCAGATAAATTACCGATATTATATATAATACCGCGGTCACCGTCATAATCATAAGGGGACGCAGCCATTTCGAAACCATGCCGGTGCCTATCAATTCATCAAGGGGAAGGCATACGACGATGGTCAAGGTCGAGTATATGCAAAGAAGCAGGCTGAACGGCACAATATTCAAACGCTTGCGGGATATGCGTATCATGGCTGATGACCCGAATCCGGTAATCAGCACCACATTTTGAAGCACCGCTGCCGCAAGAAAAAATCGAATAAAATCACTCATAAATGCAATTCCTTTCCCAATTGTCAAGCACAATCATCATGTGCGACGTTCCAAAACCGTTTTTAACCATTGCAAAAAAGCAGCCATAAATCCCAATAATAAAAAAGCGGCGTAGGGCAGGGCGGCCTCGGACAGCTTAACGGCGGAATTGATAGGAACACTCCACAGTGTACCGTAGGATGCAATCTCTCTTAGTGCGGATACAACGCAGATAACAAGCCCGAAACCAAGTGAAGAGGCTATTGCCTCGGTAAGTGCCGCAACCGGCTCATGACTTACTGAAAAGCCTCCTGCACGGTATAACACCAGCGAATTTACCGCCGTTAGCGGTAAGAATATATACAGGTTGGCATAAAGTTGTTGAGAGATGAGCCTATCAATTAGTATGGACGCACCCAACAGGATAATTATTGCACCCAACATGTAGAGCGGGGCGCGTATCCAAGAGGGGAGGCGATCACCTATATATGATAAAAATAAGCTTGCGGGCAGCAAGACGGCGGCGGTGCAAAGGGTAAGCGCTACCCCATTTTGTAATGTTACCCCTGCCGCTACAATCGGGGTAATACCAATAGCCTGTATCAAAACAATATTATTAGCCAGAAAAGCGTCAAAAAATACATTGCGCAGCTCTGCGGGCTTTCTTGAAGAGGGGCGCTTATTTTTTCGAATTTCCATATTGCTCATGCTACCCGCCTTCTTCCCCTTATCCTTTTCAGATTAAGCAAATACCAGCCGAACCTGTCAAGGGTTGTTGAAAAAGCATTTGCAAGAAGGATGGCAAAGCATACCCCTTCTTCAAAACGCCCGAAATATCGCATCAACATAACAAACAGCCCTGCTAAAATCCCGTAAAAAACCCTTCCCAGCCAGTGGCGCGGAGCGGTAACCGGGTCGTTTAGAAGAAAAACACCGGCGAAAAGAAGATATCCGGAGCACAGCTCCATCATAATACTGAGCCAGCTGCCGCCGGATGCCCGTGGAAATACCGCAGCCAGAACTGCACAGGTTGCAAGATAGGGCAGGATTATCATGGCCGAAACAGCCCGCCTTATATATAGATATACGGCTATTGCCAGCAATATTGATATTGCAGTAGCCCCAATCGGGCCGGGGAAATCCCCCAATAGCAAAATTGCAGGGTCATACAGGGTTCGACCGCCCTCCGCAAGCTGGGCGGCAGGAGAGGACTGGGTTATTATACCGGACAGCGCGTTATCTGCCAAGGGCAGAGGAATACCCAGACCCGGGTCGGGATATGTAAAAAGGAACCCCTGAAAACAAAGGGTGATGGCGGCCATCCCCGCCGCAGCCGGATTGAACAGATTGCGTCCGCTTCCCCCCATAGGCATTTTTACAGCAACTATGGCGAATATCGCCCCTGCCGCCGGAAGCCAGTATGGTGACAAAGGCGATACAAGCGCGCCCACAAGCGCGCCTGTGACGGCGGTGGTACCGTCCGATACCGATGGTTTACGCCGCATGAACAGGCAGCACAGTGTTTCGCTTATAATCGCCGAGATAATACCCGTCAAAACAAGTAATACCGGCCGCAATCCGTAATATACGGATGAAAAAATACACAGAGGTACCAGTGCAATCAGGACATCGACACACATCATGGAGGCGCGTTCGGCGCGCCGCAGATGGGGGGCCCGGGCAGTTTTATAAGTCATCTCCATCACCCCATTTCATAAATATATTTCCGTGCGCATCCTGCGCTTCCAGAACCTTAGATGTAACCTCCAGGCTGCAGGGGCAGACATGCGAGCAGGCACCGCAGCCGTCACATTCATCCGGCAGGAGGGTGGCTAAACGTTCATATTGCATATTATCAAGCCGCCTCATAATTTCATACGGCAGCAGATTTGCATGGCAGGCACGAACACATCGCCCGCAGCCGATACAGGTGTGAACAGGGGGGCGGGGGAGGTTTTTAAGTGCAAGCAGACAGGTTATGCCGGATATTATGGGAATGTCGGTGCTTTGTATTGTAATGCCTGTCATGGCATCGCCGAGTATTATATAAGCAGGTTCTTGGGACAGACCGCAAAAGCGGAGTATATCCTCTACCGTTGTACCTAAAGGTACCCGCACATTACAGGGGTTGGCAACGGCATCACCCGCAACCGTAATAATACAGTCGCAAGGGGGTTGATCGGTGGCTGCCGCCAAATAAAGGGCGAGGCAGGCCTGCACCCCGATACGGCAGACGGTTCCGCCGCCTTTTTTTGAATACACCCTAGCGGGGTATTTACCTTTAACCTGATAAAGACCGTTGTCTGAAATCCTGCCTTTCAGGTTTTTAAGATTCCCTTTTTCAAGCTTTACTGCAATATGATATTTTTTTGCCCTGACGGTACGGGCGGCAAGTTCAAGACCCCTCCATACCTTTTCAGCCGATTCGTTCAGAACTGACCATGCTGCCGAGCAGTACGGTTCCTGTTCGGAGGCGTCGGCGACCAAAATAACATTTCTGAGTTTGCGGCCTGCCGCCAGCTTTGATGCAAGCAAAATACCGTCAAGCTCGTCAACAATACCCATTCTGAATGACAGTTCAAGGATTTCTTCTGCCGTCAGTTTTTCAACAGATTTTTCTTTCCTGTTTTCTCCTTTGGAGACCAAGCAGTCAAGGACGGCACAGGAAACGGTTCCCAACAGAGGATGCAAAATGTTTCGAACGCTGTTAAACACACCGGTAACCGGGGAATATATGGGGCACCCCCCTGCTTGAACAGGTTGCCCAAAAACATCTCCGTGCAGCACCGTCTCATAAGCCTTGATAACAGGCTGATTATTGCTTCCATCCCCCGCTAACATAGGTACAACAACCTGAGCGGGAGGGGTTATATCTTCAATCGGGCGGGAGGCAGCCGGTTCTTTTATCAGAGGGAGAAAAACCCCTCTATTAGTAAATTTCGACATCCTGTTTTCACCTCTTGCAAAGAGCCTGTCCTCATAATATCATATAATAAGAGGAGTCGGGTCGGATAACATTATTTCTTCGCATAAACACCTTTATACCGGCCGATGTTGATGCTTTTCGAACTTGATCGGTTTCTTCCGAATTTATTTTTCGGGAAGAAAAAATCTCAAACAGGGGGAAGGGCTGTGAAAATAGACCTGCTGGATAACGGGTGCTTGAAAATTTTGCTTACAGAGGAGGATCTACGCGATTATAATCTATCCTTTGAGGACTTGGATTACAACAATGAAAACACACGAACCGCCCTTCATCATATTCTTGATACCGCGCGACGGGAAATCGGATTTGATTTATCGGTCAGCTTGGTAATCGAGGCAATTCCGGTGGATGGAGGATGCCTGCTGCTTCTGACTCCAACCGGAGGGAAACGGCATGTTCGCATGAAACGCGTGGTGGGACCCTACATATTTGAGCTGGACGATGTCGATACCGTGCTTCATCTTGCAAAAAGTGTAGGGGGAAATACCCCGCCGATGTTTGGCAGCTCACTATACCGTTTTGATAAGCGGTATAGGTTGATAATATATCCCGGTGCACCGCTTTCGCGAGAAATGGGCAACCTGTTTCATGAATTCGGACGCCCCGCAGGCGAAGGAGACATTGCCGCCGCATATACTGCCGAACACGGCGAGTCGATTGCGGTGGGGGACGCGCTCGGGCAGCTGAGTGCAGCCATGAATCGCAACCAAAGCGGAAGGATAGGCCACTAACATTAATTTTAAATAAATCAGTATCTGCACCTTTATATTTTCCGCATGATGGGCGGGTGCTATAGCGCCTGAATTTGTCGGGTAAGGGCTGTCGGATTTTCAGAAGTAAACATCGCGTTACCCACCACGGCGGTATCTGCGCCCGCCTTTGCCGCAATTACGGCGGTATCGGAATTGATACCCCCGTCAACCTGAAGCATGACGGACGAGCCGCGGCGCTTAATTTCATTTCTGATGTCGGTAACCTTGGGCATCATGTCCTGCATGAAGCTCTGCCCTCCGAAGCCCGGTTCGACCGTCATGACAAGAATCAGACCGACCTTGTCAATATAGGGGAAAACCGATTGGGCAGGGGTTGAAGGTTTTAGGGTCAGTCCGGCTATTTTCCCGAGTGATCGGATATGCTCAAGGGTTTTATCAAGCGGCGAATCACATTCGAGATGAATATTGATTATATCCGCCCCCGCCTGCGAAAATGCATCGATAAGACGATCGGGATACTTCATCATAAGATGGACATCAAAGATCATCCCGGTCAGGGGGCGCAGCCGCTTTATGACCGGCGGACCAAAGGACAGGTTGGGAACAAAAACTCCGTCCATCACATCAAGATGAAGCATGTCGGCGCCTGTTTGCTCAATAAAAGCGATCTCATCTGCAAGACGGGCAAAATCACATGTTAGGATTGACGGTGACACTTTCATTTTTATGACCATTCCTTTCGCAGTGAAAAGTTTGAAAAATTTATTTTTCAAACTTCAAACACTCCGGGATATTATTAATTTCATTTTTCATTCTACCTTAACTGAGGTTAAAGGTCAATGGTTGAAAATTTTTGAAAAATATTTTTGTATTTTCCTATTGACCGAAAGCAAACGATATGATATTATTATTAATACCTCAAAAGGGGTTCTTTTTTTGTGCCCGTTTTTTTGCATAAAATATTCCTGCAGAGGGAGGCCGTGCGTGGCCAAGGTACATTTTAACAGGTGTATGTGCCGCACACCACATAATTCCGACCATCGGGAGGTGCCGTTATGAGAGTCAAAATTACAATGGCCTGCACAGAATGCAAGCAACGCAACTACAACACCATGAAGAACAAGAAGAACGACCCAGACAGACTGGAAATGAATAAGTATTGCCGGTTCTGTCGCAAGCACACCGTTCATCGCGAAACGAAATAATTCCGGTTTCCGGAAGTGAGAGGAAGGGTTCCGTTGGCTGACAAAAAGATTAATGTTGCCGAAAGCGTGAAAAAAAACGCGGCAAAATCGGACAAGTCGCAAAAGCCTGCTAAGAAAAAGGATCCCCGTTCTCGCCCATCGGTCAAGAAGTATTTTCGCGATTTGAAGGGCGAATTCAAAAAGATCATATGGCCGAGCAAAAACACCATTTTACGAAACACCGCCGCTACCTTGGCGATGTGTGCGTTTGTGGGTGTTTTTGTAACCTTGTTTGATCTGGGGCTCAGCGCTCTGATTCGTTTGGTGAGCTCGATTAATATCTAGCCGGTATCTGCTAATCCGTAAGGAGGATGCATCATGTCCGAAGAAGCAAGATGGTATGTTGTTCATACCTATTCAGGCTACGAGAATAAAGTAGCAACAAATCTCGAAACCATAGTCGAAAACCGCAAGCTTCAGGATTGGATTCACGAGGTTCGTGTTCCGACCGAAACTGTTGTTGAAATTAAGGACAACAAAAAGCGTGAGGTTGAACGCAAAGTATTTCCCGGCTATGTGCTTGTTAAGATGATTATGACCGATGAATCCTGGTATGTTGTGCGCAACACGCGGGGCTGTACCGGATTTGTGGGGCCAAACGGCAAACCGGTTCCACTAACCGAAGGGGAGGTTGCTTCACTCGGCGTAGAAAAGCGCCAGGTTGAAGTCAACTACAATGTAGGGGACACGGTGCATATTATTGACGGACCTCTTGAAAACTTCTCGGGTCTGGTTGATGAGATTGATCTTGACAAAAATAAGGTTCGTGTCACCATCTCCATGTTCGGCCGTGAAACTCCGGTTGAATTGGAGCTCGATCAAGCAAAACTTATGGAATAAAGGATTTATCTTACCTGCCGAGGCGTTTATCGTCCGGCATCCGGGCAGATGCCCGGCAGTGGGAGGAGGGGATGATATCGCCGCTCCGCCATCCACCACGATTTTTGGAGGTGCAAGTATTAATGGCTCAGAAAATTACCGGTTATATCAAATTGCAGATCCCGGCGGGAAAGGCAAGTCCGGCTCCCCCTGTCGGTCCTGCACTCGGTCAGCATGGTGTCAACATTATGGCTTTTACAAAAGAGTTTAATGAACGCACAAAGAACGATATGGGGCTTATTATCCCTGTCGTAATCACGGTTTATGCCGACCGTTCTTTCTCGTTTATTACCAAGACGCCCCCGGCCGCCGTTCTGATAAAGAAGGCATGCGGCATTGATAAAGCGTCCGGTGTACCCAACAAAGACAAGGTTGCCAAAATTACAAAAGAGCAGGTTCGCAAGATTGCCGAAACCAAGATGCCCGACCTTAACGCCGGCAGTGTTGAGGCGGCAATGAACATGGTGGCGGGTACCGCCCGCAGCATGGGTATCGAGGTTATAGACTGATATCGAATTAGTATTAGCCCAAACAAGGACACCTGATAAACGGATTTACATTTGGTTCTGCAAAGCTTACGGCGGCAGAGACAGGTGGACGGGTGGGAGGAAAGCGCCGTCTGATAAGACGGCAAGGCTCGCAAAGTTCCGATTTTACCACTCTTATATGGAGGATATTAACATGAAACATGGTAAGAAATATGTAGACAGCGCTAAGCTTATCGACCGTGCCGCCCTTTATGAAGTGAAGGATGCGTTTGATATCGCTGTCCAGACCGGAAAAGCAAAATTTGATGAAACGGTTGAGGTTCATGTACGCCTCGGCGTTGACAGCCGTCATGCCGATCAACAGGTTCGCGGCGCTATTGTTTTGCCGCACGGTACCGGTAAAACGGTGCGTGTGCTGGTGTTTTGCAAGCCCGACAAGGCAGATGCTGCAACACAAGCAGGCGCAGAATTTGTCGGAGCGGAGGACATGGTTGCCAAGGTACAAGGCGGTTGGATGGACTTTGATGTGGTTATCGCCAGCCCCGATATGATGGGACTTGTCGGTCGTCTGGGTAAGCTTCTGGGCCCGCGCGGTCTGATGCCCAATCCCAAAGCAGGCACCGTTACCCCTGATGTTGCCAAGGCTGTTACCGAAGCCAAAGCGGGAAAAATTGAATATCGCCTTGATAAAACCAGCATTATCCACTGCCCTATAGGCAAGGTTTCATTCGGCGCCGAGAAACTTCAGGAGAACTTTGATGCCCTTCTGGGTGCAATTATGAAGGCAAAACCCGCGGCAATAAAAGGCCAGTATATTCGCTCATGCGTTGTTGCAACCACAATGGGACCCGGTATCAAAATCAATCCAAGCAAGGTAATTAGTGCTTGACAAGGATAAAACCTTGTGATAGTATAACAAATGCTGTTCTTCCACAGACAGCAGGTGAAGCCCATACGGCTTCCTAACGGTTATGCCGCCTGCCGAGGACGATGGCTTTAACAGGATTTACACCGCCTTTGTGCGATGTCTTTTTGTCATGTTAATGCATCCTCCCTGTGGTAAGCAGGGAGGATTTTTTAAATCCCCGTGATTTACAGCATCTGATTTATTTCAGAAATTTTCGTAACACCGGAGGTGAAAATGATTTGCCCAGCGAAAGAATATTAAAGCAAAAAGAGAAATATGTAGACCGTCTTGCCGAAAAAATGAAAGCCGCTGTTGCAGGTGTTGTTGTCAACTATAAAGGCATCAGCGTGGCAGACGACACCAAGCTTCGCCGTGATCTCCGTGAAGCGGGAGTGGAATATGCGGTGGTTAAAAATACCCTGCTCCACCGTGCGGCGGAAAAGGTCGGTCTTGAGGATTTGCAGTCTGTGCTTAAAGGCTCTACGGCATTGGCACTCAGCAGTGAAGATTATGTTGCCGCCGCCAGAATTCTCAGCAAATTTGCCGATACAAACAAAAGCTTTGAGGTCAAAGCAGGGTTTGTCGAAGGCAAGGTAATTGACCAAAAGGATGTAGCCGAGCTTGCCAAAATGCCCTCAAAAGAGGTTTTGGTGGCAAGAGCATTGGGTGGCCTGAACGCTCCGATATCCGGATTTGTTTATGTGCTTAATGCAAATCTCCGTGGTCTGGTTGTCGCATTAAATGCAATTGCAGAAAAAAAGAGCGCATAATCCCCGGGGTTATGCAAAATTCCACTCGCAAATTTAAACCGTAATATTAATTTAAAATGGAGGATTATCACAATGTCTGACAAAGTATTAAAGTTAATTGAAGATGTAAAAGCTCTTACCGTTATGGAGCTGTCCGAGCTTGTTAAGGCTCTCGAAGAGGAATTCGGCGTTTCTGCCGCAGCTCCTGTTGCTGTTGCTGCCGCTCCTGCCGCAGGTGCCGAAGCTCCTGCTGCCGAGGAGAAGACCGAGTTTGATGCCGTTCTTACCGAAATCGGTCCAAACAAGATTGCAGTCATCAAGGTCGTTCGTGAAATCACCGGACTCGGCTTGAAAGAAGCAAAAGAGCTGGTTGACAGCGCTCCAAAAGCAGTTAAGGAAGGCGTATCCAAGGATGCAGCCGAAGAAATCCAGAAGAAGCTTGAAGAAGCAGGCGCCAAGGTCGAGCTTAAATAATCCGGTAATATCAAATGAAAGGGGCATGACGCATAAATCAGCCCCGAAAACAATAAAAAAAGCCAGGGAAACGGTATCGTTTCTCCGGCTTTTTTTGTATTACAATTTTATGAAAACACCACCAGTAGGGGCGGATTCCATATCCGCCCGTTTTCTGCGGATTCCATATCCGCCCGTTTTCTGCGGATTCCATATCCGCCCGTTCAAAAATAACAATTGCGTGAAAATGGTTTGGCACGATAACATATCGCGGAAATTGTTTCATTGTTCGGTTAAATGCCGGTGCAAACATTCGGGAGGATATGGAATCCTCCCCTACATTTTGGATTTTCTATTGCGTGTTTTTCTTTGCGCGTCAGCCTCATATAATACTAATTTATTTTATTTTCATCGAGATATCCAGTGCCTTGACCGAATGGGTGAGTGCGCCTATTGATATTATATCCACCCCAATTTCGGCTACCTTTCGCAGGGTGTCATGGGTTATGCCTCCGCTGGCTTCCAGTAAAGCCCTTCCGTCGGTCAGTCGTACGGCCTCTCTCATGGTTTGACAATCCATATTATCGAGCATGATTACATCCGCGCCCGCGTGTATTGCCTCCCGCACTTCATCAAGGTTGCGGGTCTCCACCTCAAGTTTGACCATATGCCCCAGCTGTTTTCGAATGGCGCTGACAGCATTGGTTATCCCACCCGCTGCATCTATGTGGTTATCCTTCAGCATTGCACCGTCTGAAAGGTTAAATCTATGGTTGCGCCCTCCGCCGACGGTAACTGCATATTTCTGCAACGGGCGCAGCCCGGGCAGGGTTTTTCGGGTATCCGTAACAGAAGCCTTTGTACCCTTGATAAGCTGAACACACAGGTCGGTTGCGGTTGCAATTCCCGACATATGCTGAAGAAGATTTAAGGCTGTACGCTCCCCTTTAAGCAAGGCTCGGGTTGAACCCTCCAGCTCGGCAATTATATCACCTTTCTTCAGGCGGTCGCCGTCATGCTTATAAACGGTGGACTTAAAGCTGTCGTCAAGCAGGTTGAAAACGCGAAGCGCCACCTCAATTCCGCACAAAACACCATCTGCCTTGGCAACAAAGCGGGCGGTGCCGTGCGCGTTTTCTGAAATTATCAGGTCGGTGGTGGTGTCTGTATAATTGATATCCTCGCGAATGGCTGTTTTTATAATATCGTCGATATAAAACCCTGGCAGTATCATAAAAGACCTCCTATATTTCAACCTTATTTATCTCTTTTTCCACTACCTCGTTCAGCAAAACGGTGCATACCGTTGCAATGCTCTTAGCCTCGATATAATCGAGAGTCAGGACGTAGTCGTCGCTCCGAAGGTCTTCTAAAATTGCTCGTGCCTCGATCAGACCCTCTTGAACCGCGTCAAAATCGGGGATCACAAACCATGCACGCTGCATTATTCGGCGGATGGCGGTACGGTGCCCCCCGGCCAGAACCCGTTTCCCGGAGGGAGCAGGAGGCTGCGGCGTTGTAACCCCGCTGTCCTCATGCCTCATGCGGCGGCTGATATCATAGGTGCAGCGGCGGGCAAACACAAGAGCTTCCAGCAACGAATTGCTTGCCAGGCGATTTAGCCCATGCACCCCTGTGTGGGAGCATTCGCCGGCGGCATACAGCCTGTCTACCGTAGTATCTCCGTAAACATTAACATCAATACCGCCCATAAGATAATGCTGACAGGGAAATACCGGGATGCGATCACGGGTGATATCCACACCCTCTTCCAGACAGTGCTCATATATCATCGGGAAGCGTTGACGGATGAAATCTTCCCCGCGGTGGGTGATATCGAGATAAAAATCCTCACTGTCTGTGCGTATCGACTCTTTTATTATGCTTTGGGATACCACATCTCGCGGGGCAAGCTCCCCTCGTTCATCGTAGTTTTGCATAAAACGCTCGCCCTTGCAATTGAGCAGTACGGCTCCCTCTCCCCGAACCGCTTCCGAGATAAGGAACCGTTCTCGTCCGTGCTTGGCGGCGAATGCAGTGGGATGGAACTGCACAAAATGCAAATTTTTGATGCGAGCCCCCAACTCATACGCCAGGGTTATACCATCCCCGGTTGCAATGGCAGAATTGGTGGTGTAGGGATAAACCCTACCTATGCCGCCGGTACACAGGATGCAGTAGGAACAGGATAAATAGCGATGCTCACCGTTTATCAGCAACCCCGCCCAAAAACCGCCGTTGGCCGGAGTAAGTGAGGCAAGACAGGTGTTTTCAAGAAAATCTATATTCGGTCTTGATTTGGCAGCGGAAAGCAGCTTCTCGGTTATTTCCCGACCGGTTGAATCCTTGTGATGGAGAATTCTGCGGCGCGAATGCCCCCCCTCCAGGGTCATCGAAATATTCCGGGTTTCGTCACGGTCAAAATCTACCCCCAGTTCCTTGCCGAGGCGTCTGACATCCTCAGGGCCTTCGTTGACCAGAATTTCCAAGCTTCTGAGGTCGTTTTTATATCTTCCGGCAATCAGGGTATCGGCGATATGAAGGCGGTAATCATCGTTTGTTTTGTCAATAACCGCCGCAATTCCGCCCTGTGCCAGAAAGCTGTTGCATAAGGTTAATTCCCGTTTTGAAATCACCAGCACCCGCACCTCGGGCGCGAAATTGAGGGCGGCATAAAGCCCCGCAACCCCTGAACCGGCTATCAATACATCATATTCATTCATAATTAATTTTCGAACCTTTCGACTTATCTATTATAATGGGAAAATAGTACATGATAATGTCTTTACTTTTCAAATCTCTTAAGGAGATTTTGGATTTTTTTATGCGGGTCTATAATCATGCTGACCGAAACATCATGGTTGAGGGCGGCGATAAAATAGGCAATATATTTGGATACATCAACCTCGCAGAACCATTCGCGTTTTTTAAGCGCCTCGGTGCGATAGGTCAGGTTGGTACCCAGCACACCGGTGAGGACACCCTCCTCATAAGCCTTATCAAAGCTGGAAAGGCCGCCGGTAAATATTGCGTATGTTGCATATGTGTATATATTGCGCGCCTTGTGTTTTTTCAGCTCGTAAGCGATATCAAGCATGGATTCGCCGGATGAAATTATATCATCGGCGATAAATACATCCTTGCCCTCTACTGAATTACCCAGATATTCGTGTGCCACAATCGGATTTCTGCCGTTTACAATTGTCGAATAATCGCGGCGTTTGTAGAACATACCAAGGTCGACACCTAAAATTGAGGCATAGAACATGTTACGATTAATTGCACCCTCGTCAGGGCTGACAATCATAAGATGCTCGTGATCGGGGCGGATATCGGGATTGTTGTTGAACAGCGCCTTGAGAACCTGATAATAAGGGATTATGTTGTCAAAGCCCATCAGGGGAATGGCATTCTGCACACGCGGGTCATGCGCGTCAAAGGTGATAATGTTGGAAACCCCCATATTGCGGAGCTCCTGCAACGCAACCGCGCAATCAAGGGATTCACGGTAGCTGCGGCGATGCTGCCGCCCGCCGTATAAAATAGGCATGATAACATTGATGCGGTGAGCCTTACCGCTTGTAGCCTGAATAATGCGTTTCAAATCCTGAAAATGGTCGTCGGGCGACATTGCATTTTCCCGTCCGAACATTTTATAGGTGCAGTTGTAATTACCCACATCGACGAGAATAAACACATCGTCGCCGCGTATACTTGAATGAATAATCCCCTTGCCGTCCCCCGAAGAAAAGCGAGGGCATTCCGATTTGACTAAAAAGGTGTCTTTCGAAAGACCTTTATTCATTCCCCATTCAACAAGATGTTTATTTATCTTTTCGCCCAACTCCTTGCTGCTTTGCATGGCAATCAGGCTGAGAGGAGCAACACAATCCTCTTGATTAAAAACTACTTTATCCCCGGACTTCTCTTCTGACAATACAATAACCCCTTTTCACTTCTGAGAATAAGTTACCACTTATCGACCGTTTTTATCGCTGTGTATACAATAACCCCTTTTCACTTCTGAGAATAAGTTACCACTTATCGACCGTTTTTATCACTGTGTATACAATAACCCCTTTTCACTTCTGACAATAAGTTACCACTTATAGACCGTTTTTATTACTGTGTATACAATAACCCATTTTT
>JAQUHC010000130.1 GCA_028683785.1 Oscillospiraceae bacterium | reverse complement strand
TGCTTACACCTTTCTCCAGATTCCACCTCACGATGGACACCCTTGGTGTTCGGCTATACCCTTCCCGCTACCGGGCGGGTTCGGGACTTTCACCCGTTAGAACGTGCGCTCACCGGGCGCACTATAAAGGGGCTGACCAAAAATCAGCCCCTTCTTTTTATCATTAATACTAAAAATAATATTATCGAGGTTATCGATATAACTATTCCGGCGGTCAGACCGGGCGGATTAAAATACAGCGAAAATGAATGCTCTCCGGCGATAACCGGAACCGCGATAAATGCTCCGTCTGCATTTATCGGTTTCACCGGCCTACCGTCAACCCGCGCCGCCCAGCCTCTGCTTGACGGGATTGATGTGAATAATACGCCGCCCCTCGGAGCTGTGAAACGACCGCTCACCGACGGTTGCCCCCATCCGTTTTGGGATACCGTCAGCCTATCGGGGGAGTGTTTTTCAAGCCAAACCGCAAGCTCGGCAAATTCATATTGGTCAAAAGAGGCGGCGGATACATCGGAAATCCGATGTCTGCCCTTGGAAACCGATACGGTTACAACCGCTTCCCCCTGGTCAAGCTCGCCGAGCTCGATGACCCCCCGTGCAAGCCGTTCACCATAAATATTAAGCGGTTGGCCGTCGAGGTAAACTGTACTGAACTCATTAATATTGCTGTTAAAATAAAGCAAAACAAACTGCCTGCGGGGATTGTTAATCACAAACGACAGCTCCCCCGCTCGCTCAATATAATGATACTTTTCGGTTATATCAATACCTGCACCGTCAAAATATGTAGTCACTTCTAAGGGTGAATAGTAGGTTTTTGGTTCCCCCTTTAATGCGGATAAAAATCTATTCAGCGTTTCAAAGGGTTTGGCAGGCAAACTTTCTAATTTCAAAATATCACTGTCTGCAAAGAATACAAGCGGCAGTGCATATTGATTTTGCCAAAGAGGAAGCCCTCCCGCACTGATTCCGGTAGGAATATATCCGGCTCGGTGTTCGGACCGGCTGAATACATATTTAACACCTAAAACCGCGTCCAATGCCGTTGTAGAGCCGTAATATCGGAATAT
The DNA here is from genome assembly GCA_028683785.1 of Oscillospiraceae bacterium. Taxonomy (GTDB): domain Bacteria; phylum Bacillota; class Clostridia; order Oscillospirales; family Acutalibacteraceae; genus Avimonas. The sequence continues at coordinate 4,395 of JAQUHC010000130.1, read as the reverse complement.
TTTGAAGTCGGACATACTCATAATCCCGCAGTTGTTTAAAAATTTAAAGGTATCACGGCGGGAAAACGAGGAGTAATGACTGAGTGCATTATATCCGACCGACATACCGTCATTTACATTGCGCGCGTTGGTGTTCTCCACCCGAAAGAATTGGTTATCCTTGCCCTCAACCTGCTTCAGTGCCGCTCTGATATCCTCTCCCTTTTTCATGAAGCCGATATATTCGGCGCGCTTCGAAAAATGCAGCTCCGAGTCCAGGCTGTTCATTATCGAAACGGTATTTCCTATCAACTCTGCACCTATGCACAAAGCAAGCAGGGGTAATGCCACCCGCCTGAAACCAACCCGCCCGGGTATCATAAACAACAGCAATAACGAGTATACGGCAAGCCCGCCAAGTGTAATCCACAGACTGCCTGCCATGGTTTTACATACATCGGGAAAAAGCAGTTCGGGGATTTTTACCGCCAGAATAAGCCCGCATGATACCCCGAAGCCTTTAATAATGTTCAGTCTTGTCAAGCCGGGGGTGGTAATTGTACGGGCGGCAAGGGTTATAAGAACAAAAATCAGCACAAAGCTGTAACGGCAGGGAAACCAGACCGGGGTTTCGGCAGCATGCCAGAGATAATCGGTCAGGCTGAACAGCATACTAAACAGCAAAATGCCTATCAGTGCCGAACCGGCGATTTTCTCGCGCTTCGGAATACCGCGGTGAAGCAACCAGACAGGCACCAGCCCAAAGGTCAGGATACCGCAGTATGTATAGGGTGTACCGCTGTGCGTTATGGAATCATAAGCCCCAAATGTAAATTTGCCCAGCATTGAAAGGGGTTCGGTCATCAGTCCGAAAAAAACCCAATCCCCTGATAATGAGCCCTGACTGTCCTTAAGCGCAAAGGCGGTCGGGAGGGTGATAAATGCGGTAAGACCGGCAGCCATAACAGCCGCGCCGAAAAATCGGAGTATAACCCGCAAATTTTTGCGAAATGATTGATTTTGCAGCCACAGAAGGGTTATTAGGACAAGCAATGTGAAAAGCCCCACCATAAAAGCGGTATAGAAATTAGAGAAAAACAGGAGTGAAAATGTGACAATAAGCGGGATTGTTTTTCGGGTCTCCTGCATATGCAGCAATGACAAAATAACCAAGGGCAGCAGGATAACCGCATCCAGCCACATGAGATTAAAACAATAGACCACGGTATACGCGGATAATGCGTACAGCGAAGAAAAGATAATGTTCAAAAAGCCTTTTGTTTTGCAGGCACGGCGGAAAAAAATTGAAAATGTAAGCCCCGAAACAGCAATTTTCGCCGATATGATAAACAGTACAGCCTCTGTTATGGCGGTGCGTGGAAACAGGAACATCAGAAGGGTGAAAGGGCTGGCGAGATAATAAGCAAACAGCCCGACAAAATTCATGCCCAGCCCTGTATTCCAAGTAAAAATAAGGCTGCCTCCATTTTTTACGGCATCATAAAGGGCGGCGTGATATTCGATATATTGCTGTGACATATCTGTTATCAGGATGGAGCGGACACCAAACGGGTAAAACTCGAAAATCACAAGTGCCGCCGTCCACAGTATTGCCGTAAATGCCATGGCAGAAGCATGGTTCAAACCTGAAAATAATAATTTCCGACTTCTCATAAAGGGGTTTTCTCCTGTTTTCGTTATATTACAAAAAGATGGTCATAATAAAGCGCTAAACATGGAAAATATCGGGTGTTTTAATACTATTTTTTACGAAATACTAATTGGTATAAGGTAATAAATCAAAATTTAAACTTTCTGCAAGAGGATGGGCATGGATATGGAAAGAATAAAATTAAGCACACCGAGGGTACAGAATCGGCAAAGGGCTTTAAGGATACTGGTTATTTCGATAATCGGGATGTTTGTCATTGCTTCGGTCCCGACGACGCCAAGTCAAGAGGCCTTGTCGAAACAAGGCTCAACAGGCAGCGAGGTTCGCCAAATTCAAACCAAGCTGAAAAACTGGGGCTATTATAAAGGCAGTGTAGACGGAGTTTTCGGTTCTCAGACCAGGGCGGCGGTTGTATGGTTTCAACGCAAGAACGGATTAAAGGTCGATGGTGTCGCAGGGCCTCAGACCTTGGCCGCAATGGGGATATTTACAAAATCCTCCTCCCCGTCATCGGCAGGGGGGCAGAGTAACCTCAACCTCCTTGCAAGGATTATTTCAGCTGAGGCCAGAGGGGAACCATACAGCGGTCAGGTTGCGGTGGGGGCGGTGGTGCTAAACCGCGTAGAACATCCGTCGTTCCCCGATACAATAGCCGGTGTTATCTATCAAAAGGGTGCTTTTACCGCCCTTACCGACGGTCAGTTTAATCAGCCGGTTCAAGAAAGCGCCTATCGCGCCGCAAGGGATGCGTTAAACGGATGGGATCCTGTAGGCGGAGCTATTTATTATTATAACCCCAGAACTGCTACAAATCAATGGATTCGTAAGCGCCCGGTTGTTACAACCATCGGCAAGCATACATTTTGTATGTAATACAAATGCTCAAAAAGGGGCTGGCGCACAATGAAAAATGTGTTCCAGCCCTAAAATTATATATTTATCCGGTGGAACTTTATGTGATGCCGTAGCGGCGCACCTATGTGAGCGCCCAAATAAACATATAGAAACATCATAATAGTAGGGAAGGGTCTTGACCGTTCCGCCCAGAGGAAATATGGATTTATCTTATACCAAAAAGGCCAAAGAAACGATACTGTTTCTCTGGCCTTTTTTGGTATTTTAAAAGCTGATTTTGTGCGGCAGCCTCTGTGCTTTTTTAATTGTTGATATTATGATATTACGGTTTTGGTTTCGTTGCTTTTATCGGTCAGGCAGATATAAGGTTTTCCCGCCTTTAGGGTTAGGGCAGTGCCGTTATACTCGGTGAAATTAAGGCTGCCCTTTGAACGGCTCCAACGAATTTGACGGCTGGCACCCTCGGAAACCAAAAGCCCGGTGCCGCCTTCAAGGTCAAATCCGATGGTTCTTTCATTTTCGCTGTATTTTCTGTCATAGATAATTATAATGTTGGTGGCAGTCAGAGTAATCCCGTCGCTGGTTTTATGGGCGGAGCCTCCGGAAATCGTTCCGTTGCTCTTATAATAAAGTCCGGTGACAGGATCATATTTGAAGCTTATTGTCTGGAGAGCAGACAACCTCACCTGAACATTTTTACCGGCACCCGTACCTTTATTTGAGTCGCCGAATTTAAACGGAGACGGCTTTTTAAAATCGGTATGGAAATTAAAAGCCTTTATACGAACATTCAATTTATCCCTGCTCGTCATCATGCTGTATTCAAGCCCCTTGGTCGATCTGAGCTTGGAATCCCGCCAAAATGCCGAATTATTGACGCCGTGCAGCGCATCAATGTTCCCAACCTCGGCAGAACTCAGCATGTTTTTTGCCGTTCTGCTCCCGCCAGCATGGCAGTATATTGAATCCAGCGATTCGGCAATCTTAATAAAGGGTGTGCGGGCGCTTCTGATAGGGCCTATTTGGTTCGGCACTCGGGATGCTCCCGAAAACACCGCCATGATTCGCGTAATTCCGCCCTCGGTCTCGGCCTCGACATACATATCCGCCTTATCAATCCCGATTTGGGGGCGGGAACGGTCATTGTTTCCTATCATAAATGCTACCGGACGCACCGATGCGCCGGGGGTGATATCGGCAATCCCGGAAAGGGGGTTTGTGACCTTGGGTGCTTTCGTTGTAGTTGTGACGATGGGGGTTTGCCCGGTAGTACTGTTTTCAGCGCTTGACGCATTGCTTGACGGAGAGGTGCCGGGTGTGCAGGAAGAGAGAGATAAAGCCAATACCGTTCCCACCAAGACTGCAACAATTTTTGCCTCGCTTTTTGATGTTTTCTTAATATTCATAATAAAACTCATGTCCTTTCCGGTCGGTTAGCCGTTTTATTAATAGGTGTTTTAAATTATATAACACATAAAACGAAAATTCAATGATATTACCAAAAAGTGCCTTCACCATATTCAAGCAAAAAATGTCTTCGCCATGTTTCAGCAAAAAATGTCTTCGCCATGTTTCGCCAAAAAATGCTTATTCATTTTCTGATCTTTTCTCTGCCCTTCGGCTCCCTCTGACGAGGGAGCTGTCGCCCGCAGGCGACTGAGGGAGAGACCACGCACAAATTGATTGAAAGCATCAAACTACCCAATCCCCAAAAAATCCGAGGCTAGCACGCCCATGACAATCCTGCTGTATCGTCCCGGATTGTGCTATTCTCTCCCTCCACCGCTTCACGGTCCCCCTCCCTCGTCAGAGGGAGGCTTTAGACCGCTTTAATGGGAATTATATATACAATGTTTTATAGTAAAAATATCTGCTGCCCTTTGGCTCCC
>JAQUHC010000129.1 GCA_028683785.1 Oscillospiraceae bacterium | reverse complement strand
TCTTCACTCGGCAATGTACCCCAAAAGACCGAGGGCAGCGAAGATGTAACCATGAATGATGTGGATATACAAAGCCGCATAAAAGCGCTGAAAACCGAGCAGGAAAGTCTTTTGAGATTGTTGGAAGCCGCCGATAAACTAAACGATATTCTTACAATACAAAACCAACTGTCACATGTCCGCCATGAGCTGGAATCCTTAGAGTCTCAGCTTCGTACATACGATGACCTTGTAGATTACAGCACGGTTACAATGTCCATTAATGAAGTAGAGCGGGAAACACCCACTAAAGACCGGAGTATGTGGCAGGAAATCGGTGAAAATCTCTCAAATAATATTAATTCTATCGGCAAGGCCTGCCAAGGGTTTTTCATCTGGTTTGTCAGTGTATCGCCTTTCCTTGTGATAATGGCGGTTATCGTTATAGTCATCCTGCTGATTGTCCGCTCGGCAGTTAAGAAAAACAAGCGTGATTATAACCGGCAAATTCAATCGCAAAACAATCAAGACGATACACAGCAGAAATAGTAACTGATACTAATCTCAAATAAGAGAGTCGATAAGACAAAACGCTTCACACGAACCATATATCGAAGCTTCTGCTCGCATTTTGTATACTTTTCTAATTGAGATTGGTATCAGCCCTAAAACGAAGCATATCTTAACACGATATCTACACAAAATCGAATACATTTTTCTGTATTTTTTTTGTGATGCAGTAGCGGCGCACCTGTGTGTGCGCCCGAATAACCCGGATAGAATGACCAAAATCGGTTAGATAAATGAAATAAACGGATTTGGGAAAATTGCAGAAACAAAGGATAATAATTCTATAAATATTTTTTCTGATTTTTTCATTTACCTTTAGACAAACCCGCAAACACTTGTACATCAAGGGTTTGCGGGTTTTTTCGGCTCTATTTCAAAATAGTTGTGGTAAACCCATCAAATTAAACTGCATGAGTGAGGTGGCGGTCCTGTTTAACGATTAAGACCGAGCTGTTCAAACAGATTATATTGCTCTAATGCTTCCTTACTGCCTGTCATTATGTTTTTCGCGTGTTTCATTGCAGCTCTCCGCTTGGGTGAAAAAACTCTGAATACCCGTGCGACCCAAATCACAGGCAGTAGATATGGCCGACCGGACAATATTTTATATTTTTCCTCTAGAGAGGAGTAGGATGGAAAAAGAAATTTTCTAAATGTTCTCCATCCCGGGGAACCTTTTACAGAATTGCTCCGTCCCTGTTCTATTTCATTTCGTATGCAGAAAGCTGCCTGATTCCTGCCATAAAATCCGAAGGTACCCGCTGAAAGCACATAGCCTGTGATATCCTGATAAAATTGATCCGGCAGTATGCGGGGTTCAAAAGGCAAAGCGATATGGAACCATTTTGTGCAGAGTGCAAGAACATTCTCGGTAAATAGTTTAAGATTCAGCTTTTCAAGCTCGGACCAGAGGTATCCCCAATCCAATGTGGTATTGCATTTTAAATATACGGCAATATCCATAAACATGCGGATCCCGGCACCCTGCCACTTCATGTGCTTTGCAATGTGCTGCAAGAGATAAATAAAGTGGAATTCCGGAGTGAAATAATAGGTATACTTACCGCTTTCCGCCGAAGCGTTATCCCAGGCTTTATCGAAAAAGTCCAGGACGATCGAATTGGTGGTATTCTCCTCGGATATAAGTTGGGTATGAATTTCATAATTTTCGTATCCCCGGCTATATACCCACACCGCCCCGTGATCCTGTCCAACATTGTAACCGAGCTTTAACATTAGCTCATGTGCCTTTTGTCTGTCATTCTTTTTTATTAAAATATCAATATCACCGAATGTGCGCAGTTCCTTGACAGGATAGTATTCCTTGACAACATATCCTTTCATCAGCAAATGCGGGATTTGCTCTTTATCAAATTCATTGATTAAATTCAGCATACTGTATTCTTTATTTGATAAGGTCGTTATGGTACTATAATAAAGATTATTGAATTTTTCCGTGATCACAGCATCCGGTTTTTTATCTTTCGGCAGCTTATTCACCATATAACCGATTATGCCGCCCACCGAATGAAGGGCAGCAAGATGCATTATCTCATTCCAGTCAATGTCCCGGCATACATCAGGTTCTGTTTTATTAATAAATGCCGACAACAGGTCGAGAAAAAATATGTCGCTGCTATTCATAGAACCTGACACCCCACTAAATTATTTATTAATCGCGCTTAATAATGTTCTTAATCTCTTAAGCTTGTTTTTCAAACCATATATCAGACCGAAATGCTTATTTAAAGCAAAATTTAGCCCTTTTTGATAATAATGTTCCCAAAAAGCAGTTCTATGCGGGCTTGCCTTACCGGGCTCAATCAACTGCGGCTGCATTAAAGATTCAATTGGAACTGGATAATATTCCAAAGTATCCTTGACATTTTGGAACCAGCTCCTGCCTTTATCCGAATTTATCATAACCAGAGAAACTCCCTCATAGGTTTTTATCTCCGGAATGACTTTTTCAATACCTCGGCAATCCGCAATGGTTATATCGGATACTCTTCGCAGACTGGTGAAAGGACAATTATGACAGGATGGACGGGTAATTAAATGTCCATAGTACATTTTTTTATAATTATATGAAGTACCTATTGTATGTACGGTCTTACCGTTTTCAAACATACAAACTTCATCGCTGGTTTTTTCCCAACCCGCGTACTTTGGCCGAAAATCATAAAACTTCAATTTACTTTTAAATTTCTTTTCAAGTCTGTTTTTATAATCTCTCCAGATCATCGGACTGGTCACACCATGGCATATAATGTCACACAGCAATAGTTTTGATATGTCAATGTTACCTAAATAATTTCTTAAAGCCGCATTTTGGCACGGCGTACCGCTGAACATAACATCCTTTCCGTCGATTATGTCTTGTTTGATTTCGGTAAATGTTTTTTTAAGATTGCTCTGGACATATTTAGAACCTTTAAACCTATTGCGTTCAAATTTTGTAGTGGCACGTTTATGACTAATACAAAAATCCTCATCAAATTCGGCGCCGAAAACAGAACCGGACTTCTCAATGATAAAATCGGATAAAGCTGTGAACATGCCTCCTGATGTACTCGTCATAAGAACCTTTTGATTTACATGCCTCGCGGCATAGGTTTCTATAGGTTTGTCTGCATTGCTGCTATAAAAAATGTCTTTTTTAAAAGTACATACCTTTTCACAGCGGCGACATTCAATACATTTCGACAGTTCCACCTGAGGATAATGAAAACCTTCCTCATCCTCCCACATTTCAATAGCGGATTCGGGGCAGACATCCTTACAGGCTCCGCATCCGCAACACTCATTTTATTATTGAATAATGATGGCATGTAATATTCCTCTTTATAATCCAAATCGTTTTAACAGGCTTTTGATTTCATTCCTGTTAAATATATAACCCATAATACCTGTTATCGTTACCGAAACCACCCCCGCAAGTATAGCGTACATAACCCATTGCATATAATTATTTATTGGGAAATTCACAAAGCTAAATATAAAAACTATAATAAGAAAACAAATAATTACTCTTAGCATGCTAAAGGCTGATTCCGTTTTATTTAATTTTGTTATGTATTTGGGCGTGAAATGTAACAGATCTATAGTTCTATACAAATTTGAAAGGATAGATGCCAACATGATGCCGGGCAATCCCAGTATAGGCGTTAATATGATACCAAAAAGGATAATTATCGCGCCTGTAACGGTCGCTCTAATGCGTGTCTCTTTATACATACCGGCAGAAATAATCAACATACTTTGTGGTGTTTTGATGTTATAGAATAAACCATTCAGAACAAACAACACACCGAATAAAGGTACATTATAATTTATATCATTAACGCCGCTTGTATATAGCTTAATAAACGGCATAATACAAACCATGGTTACCGAATACACGACCGTTAATATAGAATAGTAAGCAAATTCAAATTCCTTGACCGCTTTTTGTAATGTTCTGGTTTCCTTCCTTGCTATAAGGTCCCCAAATCCGGCAGAAAGACCGCTTATAAATATGCTTAGTATACCGTTTATGCTCCCGATCACCATGTTATATATGGTATATATACTGACAACTTTCAGCCCCAAAAATACAGTTGTAAAAATGACAGGCGCGCCTGACTGAATTGAGCCCAGTATTTGCTGATATAAAGCATCCCAGCGTTTATCCAAAGCTTTAGTGTTGCATTTTTCTTTATAATTTAAATAAGGGTAGTTTTTCCTGCAATAAATCATTAAAATCGCAGAACGAAGAAAAATCGATAATAACGCGGTCAGGCGTAATATTACGATACTGATGCGTAACTGAGCCATAAAATAAATAATGCCCGTATTAACTATCAAATGTGATATTGAAGCCAATGATATGACAAACGTTTTTTGATCCGCGGAAAGAAGGACCCGATATTTTGATAATGTAAAAAACTCCAGTGAACCGTTAACGCCAAGTATTAAAACCAATAAAAACATTTCTATTTTTGAAATGCTTTGTGACTGTGTAAATAGCGGGTATAGAAATGATAAACCTAACGTTAAAAATACAAAAATAAATCCGGATTGAGTATAAAACTTTTTTGCCGCTGATACCACGCCGTTGATAGCCTTATGATCTTCATCGGCTAAAGGCTTGTATAGGGCGAAAATCGCGGCGCCGCTTAATCCCGCTTCCACCAAATTAAAATATGAAATAAATTGTGCTAAAGACGATATTAATCCATTTATTTCAGAACCATATGCTCTTAATATAACACGGGGAGTAATAAAGCCGGCAATCATTATTGCGATCTGCGAAAATGCTGCTGTTACAGAATTATAAAAAAATTTTTTTGTTCTGTTCATCTTTTTTCCCCGTAAGCCATAATTTTATTCAGATGCTTTATCACGTCTTGGCGGCTATTGTATCTATCATTGTTTTCAAATAATCAAACGACTGTTTCTGTTCAATTTCCAACTTGTATTTTACACTTACATAATCTATTTTTTTATCAATATTTATATTTTTCCCGTTAATTATAACGCGGTCATTCAACTCAAACATATCGACAATATTTATAAGACGCGTATTTGTGAACGAAGATAGCTCCACAAAAAATTCTTTTTCCAAATTAATAGAAAAAGCAGTTCCGTGGAAGGAATTAGTCACCACATAACGCGCATTACTGACAAGATACAGCCATTCCTCCGGGCCGATATTTTTCATTATATTATTTTTTGAAAATAAACTGTCCAAAAAACGGCCGCCTACATATACGATCTCACAGCCTGTCTTTTTTGACAGATCCTGAGCGAATTCATTAAGCGTTTTTGAACCTACAACAGTAAAATATAAAATATAATTTTTACATTTGCAGCTAACAGGTTTTTGCATAGACTGCCATTCTGTTTTATCCAGTAAAAGAGTAGGGTCCAAAACGACATGAGCAGCCTGCCCGGTAAGTCGGTT
>JAQUHC010000128.1 GCA_028683785.1 Oscillospiraceae bacterium | reverse complement strand
AAGGGGGTACTGAACAGACCATCAGGTATGCAAGAAGTAAAAGTTTACACATTCACAATCTGTTTTGAGCGCAACATTTTGTCACTCAAAATGCTGCGCTCTTTTCTATACCTACATCTTCACTTTTTCAAAGTATTTTATTGTATTTTGATTTGCTTCATGGTAAAATATTCTATAAAGAATGTTACGGGAGTGACTTTATTTTGGCAATTAGTTATAAAAGGCTGTGGAAGCTTTTGATTGATCGGGACATGTCAAAAAAGCAATTGGAAATCAGCGCGAATTTGAGTTCATCTACGATTGCTAAGATGAATAAAGGAAAAGGCGTAACTACTACCACACTGGAACGCATTTGCCGGGTATTAAATTGCAGGATTGAGGATGTTGTCGAATTTTTGCCGGATGATATGGATTGAGGGGTAAAGTATGGAATTAGGACTAAAACGCGGTGTTGTTAAACTTGCCGACCATAACCCGGAGTGGAAAGAGTTTGCAGTCAGAACAATTGAACAGCTTTGGCGTATTTTTGGTTCGGTAGCAACAGATATTCAACATGTTGGCAGTACAGCTATTCGAGGTATTAAAGCAAAACCGATTATTGATATAGCTGTAGCGGTGGAAGATTTTGCAGAAGTAGAGTTATTAATGCCGCAATTGAATGAAGCGGGCTTTTTCAAGAGCAAACTTCACGCCATTGAAAATGATATGCTGATTTGTGACGATAACGAAATCGCCGATACAAGGTCTTACCACGTCCATATTGTGAAAGTTAATAGTGTTCAATGGAATAATTATTTAAATTTTCGTGATTATCTAAATTCAATGCCGGATGTGGCAAAAGAATATGAACGGTTAAAGGTGAATCTTGCCACGAAGCATCCATCAGATAGAAACGCTTATACTGACGGCAAGGATGGCATTGTAGCTCATTTATTAAGCGAAGCGCAAACTTGGGCAATGCTTCATGACATCCCCGGATTTAATAGTTTCACTCAAGTAAACCCGGTCACCAAAGGCATGTCCGGCGATAAAAAGTATTATGTCGAAACCATTGGCCAAAAGCGGCTTTTACTCCGCGTTGCTGATATTGCGGAATACGACCTCAAAAAGATGGAGTATGAGGTTATGCAAAGAGCTGTATCGGCAGGGGTACCCATGTCCCAAACTGTTGATTTTGGCATTTGTAATAGCGGGAAAAGCGTCTACACCTTGTTGACATGGATTGATGGTGAGAATGCAGAGATAACCCTAACAAAAATGAGCGAAGCGGAACAATATAATTTAGGAATCAAGGCGGGTGAATTGTTGCAAATAATTCACGCTATTCCCGCACCGAAAAACGCCGAGTCGTGGGAAGGATGGTTCTTCTGTAAAGTACAGGACAGAATAAACTTCTACAATACAAGTCCTATAAAATACGAAAACGGCAATATAATTGTTCATTATCTGCAAGATAAAAGACACTTGTTAAACGGCAGACAGCAAACTTTCACCCATAATGATTACACGATGTCTAACCTCATTGTTACACCTGATGGTAGTATCAACGTTATTGATTTTATTTGTTTCAACAATGGTTATGGCGACCCGTGGTGGGATTTTCATCCAGTTTTATGGGATGGCGAAAAAAATGCTCATTTTTTTACCGGTTTAGTTAAAGGATATTTTAACGGCGAGCCGCCGTGCGAGTTTTTTGATGTTTTATTATATTATTTCGCTTATGACGTGATGACTGGGATACAAATCGATCCAATGAACGATAAGCGACATATAAATAATATTATGAGTTGGTTAGATAACATGAAAAACCCCGTACCAACATGGTATTCGAAGGGGGAACTGTTATGACCGATAAAAGCATAATGCGTCAAGGATTTATAAAAGTCGAACCAATCACCAAAGGCTGGTCGGAGGACAAAAAGTATTGTGTTACCAAAGCAGACGGCACAAAATATCTGCTTCGCATTTCGCCCGCTTCTCATTTTGAATCACGGAAAGCGTTATTTGCTATGCTGGAAAAAGTGGCTGTACTTAAAATACCCATGTGTATGCCCATTGAGTTTGGGACTTGCAGCGATACCGCCTTGTTCCAAGGCGGGGTGTATTCGCTTCAAAGCTGGATTGACGGCGAGGATTTAGAAACGGTGTTACCCCTACTGTCTGAAACAGAGCAGTATGTGTTAGGTTTTAAGTCCGGCGAGATTCTAAAGGCAATTCACACTATCTCCGCGCCTGAAACAAATGCCAACGGTGCCTGCGTGGAGGATTGGGAACCTCGTTTTAACCGGAAAACAGATTATAAAATAAAGAAATATCATGAGTGCGGTCTGCGATTTAACGGGGATGAGCATGTCCTTGCTTACATAGAAGAAAATAGGTACTTATTAAAAAGTCGTCCGCAATGTTTTCAGCATGGAGACTACCATGTAGGAAATATGATGATGGAGAATGGCGAGCTCAAAATAATCGACTTTGACCGTTATGATTTCGGCGACCCGTGGGAGGAGTTCAATCGTATTGTTTGGAGCGCAGCGGCATGCCCTCATTTCGCTACCGGTCAGCTACGGGGTTATTTCGGAGGCGAACCTCCAATTGAATTTTGGAAGTTGCTAGCCTTTTATATTGCCAGCAATGCACTATCCTCGATTTACTGGGCGGTTCCATTTGGGCAATCTGACCTTGACACCATGATGAAGCAGTCCCAGGATGTGCTTGCTTGGTTTAATAATATGCGAAATCCTGTGCCCACATGGTATTTGAAAGAATGGGAGTCGAAAAAAGTATGATTACATATAGAAAAGCAACAGCAGACGACATTCGCCCTGCTCTTGACCTTGCTTTGAGAGTATTTATGGAGTATGAAGCCCCGGATTATGAGCCGGAAGCGGCAGTAAATTTTAAAAAAGACTGCATCAAAAACGAAGCGTATATAAACCGTCTTTTATCAGGCAATAATCTTATGTTCGTTGCACTAGACAATAATAAAATCATCGGTATGGTAGCGGAGCGAGATAACGGTGAAATATTAATGCTCTTTGTCGATGGTTATTATCACAGACAAGGTATTGCAACAGCATTGATATCCGATATGATTTGCACATTAAAGCTTCAAGGGTATGAAAGAATAACTCTTGACTCATCACCTTACGCCTTGCCGTTTTATTTGAAATACGGGTTTTTACAAACAGGTGATGTGAAAAACAACTTTGGTTGTATTGTTATCCCGATGGCTTACCAGCCAAACGAAATATGGGATGTCTTTGACGAGAACGGCATTAAAACAGGGCAGTTTCATGAGCGGGGCAGAAAAATGGCGACCGGAGATTACCATCTTGTTGTTCATGTATGGAAGCATAACGGAAGGGACGAATGGCTGATTGACAGGCGTTCATCAGAAAAACACGGTTGGCCGGGTATTTGGGAGACTACCGGCGGCTCTGCTCTCGCCGGAGACGATAGCCTAACTGCCGCCCTGCGTAAAACAAAGGAAGAGCTTGGTATTGACCTTGACCCGAAAAAGGGAACGCTCTTTCGCCGTATCGGCCGTCATGGTAATAATGGTCATACATGGTTTCAAGATGCATGGGTGTTTGAGTGGAACGGCAGCATTGATGAAATCTTTTTCCAAGAAGGCGAAACCTGTGATGCCATGTGGGCAAGTGCTGACAAAATCCGTGAAATGATGGCAGTGGGTGAGTTTATTGGAAATGATGTTTACCCGTACTTTGATGAAATGGTAGAGAAATGGAGGGTGACGGAATGAAATATCCAAGATTATTGCAAAAAGGTGATACCATAGGCATCTGTGCCCCATCCACCGGAGGGCTACGAGCCGGGAGTACCCGCCAAAATGCTATATCGAAAATTCGGATTTGTGGAAACTGAAAAGAGTCTTATCGGTCCACATAATCTTCCGATTTGCCGTATGACAGTGGATTTATCCGACGAAAAACGCGGCAGCAGATTTCATTATCGTTATACCGAATTTATCAAGGCGGCAGATAAAGAAAACTGTCCTGTGTGCAATGATGAGCCTGCACCAGACGGACAAAACGATATTGAAATCAACAACAAAGTATGGATTTGCGGCGAATATCCCGGTCAAGGGCGACTCTTCGGCAAACTATACGTTATGCCGAGGGAGCATTATTTTCACTTTGAGGATATGCCTGAAAAGGCTGCGTCTGAATTTATGCTTGAAGTGAAGTGTGTTGGCAAAGCACTGCGCAAAGTCACCGGGGCTGAAAAGATTAATTACGAAATGCACTCAAATTCCGGTGCTCATTTACATATCCATTTGTTCCCCCGGTATCTTGATGACGACTTCCAAAGCGCGCCTATAGATTATCGAATAAGCGAACCGGCGCCTTATGAAAGCTATGAGGAATTTTTGTGGTTTATTGAGCAGATGAGGAAAGAACTGAAAAAGTCGGAGGAATGAGCATGGACCATCTTTTACTTGAATGTAATGACTTACTAAAACGCGGTGGGTTTGACTACGCGTTTTGTGGTGGATTCGCAATTGAACTGTTCTTAGATAAAACTGTGAGGGAGCATGGCGACATTGACATATCTGCTTATTGGGATGAACGGGACAAAATAATTCTGTTTATGCAGTCGCTGGGTTGGGAGGTTTACGAGCTTTGCGGAGGCGGTATGGCGCACCATATTACCAATGTGGCGCATCAAATGAGGATTAATCGAAATATTTTCTGTATGACCGATGCATGCGATATGGTATCACTCACTCCGGCAGATAAGCCGGATATGTTTCTTGTGGATTTTGATTCTAAAGGACAGGAGAAGTTGGCATTTATAGAGTTTTTGTTTAACGATAAATCTGATAATTATTTTTTATATGCAAGAAATCACGATGTTTCACTTTCACTGTCACAGGCTATTTTAAGTCGCCGTGGAATTAAATATCTGGCACCGGAAATAGTCTTGTTATACAAATCAACCGATACAGTGCGCAAAGGATATCAGTTGGATTATGATATGGCAATGGCAGCAATGACAGAAAAACAAATCAAATGGTTGCGGGACGCAATTAAAATAATGAATCCCGAGGGGCATAAATGGTTATAGGAGCATGATATGATGAGTGAACATATGGACAACTTGATTTTGCATATTCAAGAATTAGCGAGTCTGGCAACAACGGAATCCGCATATGTAAGCAAGCCATTACTTGACTATATATTGCATTGGCTTACTCTTGATAATAATGATAAAAAAGCCGAGATTCATGTTCTTAAAACGGCACTTATGGATGGGCTTGATGTCAATTTTATAGGTACACAATGGGAAGCAGAATGGCTTGCAAATAATAAGGTTTGTAATTGCAAGGCGTGTGATGTTGCGCGAAAATGTATTGCCGAGATAGAACAGATAGGAGATAACAGATGGAGGTAGCCAGCGACGACCGCAGTAACGGTAGCAGTCAATTCGGCAATTGATGAGGAATAGAGAGCAGCGAGATGAATAAACCACACGGCATTATCA
>JAQUHC010000014.1 GCA_028683785.1 Oscillospiraceae bacterium | reverse complement strand
GGCGGCGCTCCCTCCGGTCGGCGGAATTCCAAAATGCGGAATCCAACGGTTTTTACACATTGGTCCAAAAGCCGTCCGTCCGCGTCTTTGAGCCGCACCTCCGCGCGATACAGGGGTTGCCCGCCGCGACCGTTGACCTCCCATAGACGAACCGAGGGGAGTTCCATCTTCAGGCAAACAGCCGTCGTTGAATCCGAAGCGCAGACGCTTTCCGTGCACACGGCCACAAGCCTGTCGCCCTCATATAAATCCGCCTGAAACGTCACCGGGCTGTTCGTGAGAAATTCAATTTCGGCGTTCAGGGTTAACTGCCCAGAACGGCCGTCGGTCTGTGTGCTCGGGTATACCTCTTTTAAACACGCTTTCCTATCGCACAGCAGGCCGACGTCTCCGAAGATTCCGATGTTTACCATCCGCGGCATCCAGTCCCACCCGTAATTGTAGCGGGATTTCAGCACGGTCGTTTTACTGGTGTAGCCGACCTGTCCGTCCACTTCGGGCGGCTGCTCAAATACGATGCAGAGACGGTTCGCCCCAGGCAGGGTAACGGCAGTGATGTCGGCCTCATAGGGAATGTGCATGCCCTGAAAGCGCATTACCTCATGACCGTTGACAAAAACAAAACCGCTGTAATCCAATCCCTCAAAGCGCAGACGGATTCGGTCGAAGTCGCCGCGCGGAAGAGAAAAATTTTTTTCCAGCGTCCATTCCCGGTGTTCCACCCACTCCAAATGCCGGAAATTGGTATCGTCGTTCCAATCGGAGATGATTCCGGCGCGCAGCAGATCGCAGTGAACCCCTCCGGGCACGGTGGCCGGAACCGTCTGTACGCACGGCTGGGAGGAGTCGCTGGTTTCCACCAGCTTTTCCATGGACCATTGATGTCTGGCCCAGCCGGTAAGCCTCCAGTCCTTCCCGTTCAGCGAAAACAACGAATCACCCCCATGTCAAGGTTAATTTACTTAACAAATTAATTAACAAAACTACGTTTGGTTGCTAAAGGTAACATATCATGTTAATCAAATAAAGTCAAGTGAAAAACAATAAAATTATTTTGTAATTATTACCACATATGTTGAAATGGTATTAAAAGATTGTATTTCGACAAAATTTTCCGGAAACGGATTAGGAAACAAAGTTAAGCTTAATTGACGAAATGTAATTTTTGTTTGTTTCGTAATCTATTGACTTTAATTTATTTTATGGTATAATAAAAATTAAGTTAATCATAAGGAAAGACGGCTGAAGTAGATGAAAGAGATGCAAAAAAAAATAACAATGCAGCATATTGCCGATGAATTGGGCACAAGCAAGGTCACCGTCTCCAGGGCGATCAATAACAAACCCGGCATCAGCGATGAACTGCGCGCCCGGATATTGGAGCGCGCGGAGCTGTACGGCTATATTGTTAATCCGCAGAATGAAAAAAAAATAAAAGCCTTTGCGTTTTTGGTGCCGCAGCAGTTTTTCTTGGATATCGACCAGTTTTATACCGTTATTTATGTTAAGCTCAATCAGCTTTGTCAATCTCACGGAATTACCTTGACGGCCGTTACGCTGACCGGTGAAGACGAAATGTCCGAGCCGCTGCCGGAGTCGTTGCCCCATTCTTACGATGGTATTTTTGTCGCCGGCGAGTGCAATGACCGTGTGCTGCGGCAGATCGATGGTTTTAGGCTCCCGGTAGTCTATATCGATTTTCAAAAGTCCGGCCGAAACGCCGTGGTTGCGGATAACTATACGCTGGGAAGTGAAATCGCCAATTTTTTGCTGGACTGCGGGCATACGGAAATCGGCTTTGTCGGGGACTATCGGAGCAACCAAAATATCTGCGACCGCTACATGGGCATCCAAAAAGCGATGATTATGCGCGGGCTGGATTATAACCCTTCCTTTAATGTAATCAACAATGATTTTAAAACCGGATTATATACCCTGAATTTCACCATGCCCGACCCGCTTCCGAGCACATTTGTCTGCACCTGCGATACGGCCGCTTATTATCTCTATGAAAAGCTGGCCGCGCAGGGGATCCGGGTGCCAGAGGACATCTCGGTCGTCAGCTTTGACAATACGGATATTTGTCAGAAGATGACACCCGCCCTGACGTCCATGGATATCAGCAAGCAGGAATTCGCCATACTGGCTTACGAGCTAATTCATAAAATGATTTTAAACCCGGGCCGTTCCGCCCGCAAGGTGTATGTCAAGGCTGAACTGATCCGGCGCGAATCGGTTAAAGACAGGAGTAATGCAAATGGATAAGAACCGTCAATTTCTGCAATCCGACCGATTTATCAGCCTGCCCGGAAGCCGGCTGGTCATCAATCCCTATGATTTTGAAGCGCTGGCCCCGGCCGTGTCGCAGTCCGCATATAGCCAGCGTCCCGGTATGCCGCTGAACATCGGATATTGCGATCCCCTCATTTACGACCGGCCCGGCATCAATTGGCAGAACGCCGTTACCGTTTACAAGGATACGGACCGGCCGCCTCAGGCCCGCACCGTCTGGCGGGCCGACTGGTCGCGGCCCGACGAATGGAAAACCATATTCGGCCGCCCGGCCTTCCGTACCACCGGCGACGCACTCATAATGGGCGTTGAGGCAGCCGAGGGCGAGCCGCGGCTGCACAGCATCGAATCGCCGCCTGTTTTCTGTGATTTTCGCAGGGTGGTTCTCCGTATCGCCGTATCCTCTCTGGCCGAGGGTAGCCTGTTTGCCGTAAAGGTCGCCGATGGCGCCGGCGAACCGATTTGCCTGACGCTCTCCCGGGAGCCGGGGGATTATGAATTCCCGCTGTCCTTTTTGACGGGACTGACGCCCGGCGCACCCATCCGGGTCCAGCTGCACGCCTTATCCGGGTCGGGCGAGCTGTTAACGGTAACCCATGTTGATATTACGGAATTTACCGATCCGCCGATACCGATTGAAAGCGACGATTACCGGTGGCATCCGTCATACATTGTCAATACGGCTCACCTTAAAGAGGATAAGCTGACGAGCACGGATCTTTTTGCCGACAAGCAAACCATTATCCGCCACCTCTCCGTTCCGTCCGGCCGTACCTTACTGGCCGGACGCTGCCTCGGCCGATGCCGTCTAAAGGGCGGTGAGCTCATCATGGAAAACGGTGCATGGTCCGCCGTACTCCGCCTTTACGGAGCCGAAACACCCGCATTTTACCCTACGATGGCGGATTTTTTTGCTCGGCGGAATGCGGGCGTCGAGCCGGATGAAAAAACAAGTGTATGGTCGGTGCGCCTTGACCGGCCCGGCGATTATTTTGTGGTCGTCCGCTTTAACGACGGAGGCGTAAAATATTCTCTTCCCGATGAGCCGCCGGACACGGCGGAATTAATCCGTAAGAGGCAGGCGGAATTGAGCGGCTGTCTGGATAGTATCACCTTCCCTGTCATCAGGGAGCCGGACCGGATTGAAGCGAAGGATATTTCGGCGGAGTTGCTTGTGCGCGCATACAACACGGCTTGGTACCACATAATATCGGCTCTTCTGCCGCCGTCGCCGGAAACCGGATTCGCATACGGCTGCATGGCAACGGGCAAGGCGTCTTTATGGGCCTACGGCGCACCTGCCTGCCCGTACGCGGCCTCCTGGGAAACCTTTTACGGCCTGATCATGTATGCGCGTATAGATCCCGGGGCCTCCTGGGAAATGTTTCGCGGCTATATGGAGCTGGTGGAGGAGAGCGGTATGCTGGGAGGCGAGAGCCTGCCGTCGGTCAAGGCGTGTACGGCCTGGGAATTGTATCAACTCATGCCGGAACGTTACGCTCTTGCCCAGGTTTTGCCCGCCATAGAGCGGTATTTAAGCTGGCGGACGGAGAATTTGCGGTGGATCTATTTGGATATCACCCCCCATGGGGATCAAAAGGATCTGGACTTTGTTGCCTCGGCGCTGGTCGATATGAGTTATTTTACAAAGCTGTGCCGTCTGTCCGGTATGGATGAAAAAGCGGCCCATTGGGATGCCCGCCGAAAAGAGCTGTACGCCGAAATGACTCTGTGGTTTTTCCCCGGTGATGCGCCGCCCAGACAGATATGGTACTCCGATTCCGGCAAAAGCTCGCCTGGGCACGCGTTGACCGTTACCAAAGCGCTGTTCATTCCCGAATTGGCGCAAAGCGAAAAAGTTAAGCTTCTTGGGCTGTTTGACAGCGTTTTTGACCCCGAAAAACTGTTTGGTGGCTTTACCGGGGTCAAACTGGAAAATATGATGTATACGATTCGCGGCTTATGTGCAAACGGTCGGGCCGAGCAGGCGCACACGCTGGCGCAGACCGTGATCCGGGACATCGTCCGCACAGGGTTTTTCGCCGAAGAATATCTCGTGGACGGCGAAAAAATTCTTCCTTCCGGCGTCCGCCCGTCCCTGTTCGGCTGTATTTTACTTATCAATTGCATGGACTTTATGAACGGCGATATCGAATAACAGAGCCCTCGGCCGGTCGGCGCCAGGCCATGAAAAAACCCCTCATTCTCACGTGGGGATAGAAAGATTCCGTATGCGGATGGTGAGCTATGTATTTAAACATATAAGCGCCGTATGGCGTGCGCTGTTCGAGGAACGCTTCGACATGCCACTAAGCGTCCCCGTTCACCGGGAAGAGGCTGCTTTCGGCGCGGCTCTCACGGCGCTGTGCGGTAATAGGATACCGTTGTCATTCCCTTGCTTCCATGCATGCGCAAGGGAATGACAACGGTTTTAGTTTTGACCGGAAACGGTGAAAAAACGCTTAGAGATGAAGAGAGATATTTGGCTGGATATTCCATCGACTATATTGCAGAAGACCTGCAAAAAGGAGTAGAATGGCTTATCGGTAAGCGGCTTTAGTAGGATTTTGAGATTTTATTTTTCTATACGGGAAATTGAATTCAGAGAATGACTGGGTAAAACTTTCCGAGTTGATTCCATGGGAAGCTGTAGAGACACGCTATAAAAAGCGGTTTGTGAATAATGGACACCCTGCCCATTCGGTGCGGGGAGCGTTGGGTTCCTTGATTATTAAGCAACGCCTCCAACGCAGTGATGAATGGACGGTTAAGCATGTATCGGAAAACCCATAATAGGCCACACGATCGATAAACTTAATGTCAAACGGGCAGATACCCAGATTTCATCAACTCGAAATCGACAAGCAGCCTCCTATTCGGAGCAATGCTATGATCTATGCAATATTATTCCGACAAACCGGATGTAGCACTCTTCTTTGTTTACAGCGGTTAACAGTGGTAAAAATTTGAAAGATCTAGTGTGTTTGATATGCCGCATTTTCCCATAGCATCAATAAAGCATCAAAGGGATTAGGCTTATACTGAAAAACTGTCACAAACCGCCCAACACTGGGGCAATAAAAACAATTTGCGCTATTCCACATCCACTCAAAAACCGCGTGCCGAGGGTCCAAGTCCTTCTGCCCCTGCCAATATCCAATCGGCAAATTCGTGAGCTGTCTTAAGAATTTCTGTTCTTTTTCCGTCTGACTTATCGAAGGCAATTAGCAAATTGAGCAAAAGGCAATTTGCTGGGGTATAAATTCCAACGGCTGCGGTATTGCACTACCCTTGACATTAGCATAGATATACACCTCATAGTATATTTTTCGTATTAAACCGCCACCACCGATATATACGACAAAGAGAATAATTCCACCATCGTACAAGTAGTTTTTCAAATCAACCGTGGACATGGAATATGATATCTCCTCTTGGGAAAAATTATCACACTCTTTGCCTTTAACCTGTACCGATAGACGACCTTTTAGAATTTCTTTTTTGTGGTTCTTACCTTCTTATATATAAACATGTCCGTCCCAAGAAGGCTCTTTGTCATTGTCGGCAATGAAAGGTTCAAGAAAGCCAGACATGGCGATGCTGTCTTTTACAGCGTTCGTAGACAGCATTTCAATAGCTTTAGCGCTCAAACCCATATTTGACAAAAATTTCTGTGATCCACTGACAAAAAACCCCCTTTTCTCTCAGCCAACCCTGTCGGGTCGCCGCACCAGTTTTTCACTTCATCGGTAATGTTAAAATTCAATACCGGTTCATTTCCGCCGTATTCTGAGGTTTGTCCGCCAATTTCAATCCCCTCATTCCAATTAATAAGGACGCTGCACCAGTCTTCAAGCACCGAGTGTAATTTAAATTTTTGCCTAGGGTGGCTTTTATCCATTCTGCTGAGGTCATATGTATAATAATTAGCTTGTTTTATTCGAGAGGCTTCCAGCCTGAATGGTGTGCAGAAACGATACCTGACCAATGACCTGCCGATACCGTAATCCGGGCTGTTACCGACAATTGAACGATTTATCAGATATGCGTATTGCAAGTATGGCTGAAGACAGTCGTTATGATAAGGATGCCGCCGATCACGCCGTATGTTTTATTGAAAACTTCTGCTGCCATACCAAAGGCAGATGGGACGGCAAACCTTTCGAGCTAATCGACTGGCAGGAACAGATTATCCGGGATATATTCGGTATTCTGAAACCGAACGGATATCGGCAGTTCAACACGGCATATATCGAGATACCGAAAAAGCGAAACAAGAGTGAACTTGCGGCGGCTGTTGCGCTGTATCTTCTCTGCGCGGACTTTGAACCCGGTGCCGAGGTTTACGACTGTGCAGCGGATAAAGACCAAGCCGCGTATCGTATTCGATGTGGCACTGGATAGAGCGATACGGTGCTGTGGATTCAAATTGGATTCTGTTTATGACGAAAGGGGATTGCTGATTTTATAATTGAGCGGTTTTTCGGATCTAAACAGTGATAACTGAATAAAGACTTTTTTATTATCATATCTTTTAATGATGAATACATTTAAGGGGATATAAATGATGAAATGCATTATCATATCTATGCATAAAAAAAGACACATTATCGGCGCCATTTCATGTATATTTATGATATTAATTTTATTTCAGTATCTTATTTCAGTTGATGCTATTGTCGTTTTTAAGGCGGTAAGCAATCCAATAAAAAGCGTACCAATGATTTATCAGAATCCGACGCTCCCTACGGGATGCGAAATTGTCTCTGCTACCATGTTATTACAATGGGCTGGCGCTCATGTATCTATAAACGAACTTGCAGACGCTATTCCTAAAGGGTCACTACCTCATCAAAGCGACGGTAAATTGATCGGCGGAAATCCTAACTATGAATTTGTCGGTAATCCTTATAAAAAGTCAGGCTTTGGTGTTTTTCATAAGCCTATTGCGGATTGCATAAACAAATACAAAACGGCTCAAGATTTAACGGGATGCTCCTTTAATGATCTCTTGAAAGTGATAGACAGCAATCGCCCTGCAGTTGTCTGGACTACAATAAATATGAAAAAGCCGAAAATTAACTCCATTTGGTATGATACAAGGGGAAATAAAGTTGTTTGGAAAACTCCTCAGCATGCGGTGGTTTTAATAGGATATACTAAAACTCATGTTATTGTGAATGATCCTCTTGTAGGTGATCATGTTAAATATAATCGTTCCGACTTTGAAAAATATTGGGTATATATGGGCGGTCAAGCTGTTACTATCAAACAGTGATCTGGTATAGTAAATTTGTAGCAGGATGGAAGAACCATAGCAAATTCAAGTGTTAAATATGGCACGTCAAAATACTACTATTTCAAAATTGGTGCGGACAATCAGTCGGTCGTCTTTTTTTATGCTCATTTTTAGGAGGTGATTCCATCTGAATATCTTTCAAAGTATCTTCCATTCCCGCGACAAGCCTAAAGACGCTCTTGGCGGCAGCCGATACAACTTCTTTTTTGGAAGCACAACTGCCGGAAAACCGGTTAACGAACATACAGCCATGCAAATGCGTTTAGAAAAACGCTGATGAGTCATCTTTTATTATGGGGCAATGCATATGCTCAGATTATCAGAAACGCTCGCGGAGAGGTTATCGCCCTCCATCCGCTGATGCCAAATAAAATGACGGTCGACCGAGATGTAAACGGTCGACTTTTCTATTTGTACCAACGAAGTTTTGATGATGTTCCTTCACTTGGAAAAGAAAATCAGGTCTTTTTGAACCCAACAGATGTATTGCATATTCCCGGATCAGGCTTTGACGGACTTGTCGGCTACTCTCCGATAGCGATGGCAAAAAATGCAGTGGGACTCGCCATTGCTACAGAGGAATACGGAGCAAAGTTTTTCGCCAACTGTGCGGCGCCGGGTGGCAGGTTAATCATTCCGGAGTGCGTGGCAGACGAAACGGCAACGGCGCTGCTTGAATACCTGCGTAACCGTGGCTATGTGGGCGAGGCGGTCGAGACCGAGGACAGGCTCACAATCTCCATGCCAAAAGAACTCTTCACCAATGCCAACATTGAAACACTACAAAAAATCGTAACAGACTCCGCCGGAAGGTTGGCTGTTTTCCGTCGAACACGGAGCGCTTTCCGGCATCACCCAATTTCAATGGAAAATAAAAGCACTTAGTTATGATTAAATGTGCATTCTAAAATCAAGCTTTCCAAGCGGATATAGCTCATCCACCATTTTATTAAGCTTGTCCTTATCTGTTTCCCCAGTTTTGTTTTTTATCAGTTTCCCATACAATTCATACCATACATGTGATATCGAGACTTCGCCTTCTTTGATATCGGGCATTACAAAGGTCGGATTTATTATCTCATACTAATTTAAAATAAATATATAGAAATATCATAATAAGAAGATATTCAACGGACTTGGATATTATCTATGTTTATAAATTAAATTAGTATCAGATGCTTCTCCAAATTTCTTAAGTCGCATTAATGCAATTGCCTTAAATAACTGCAATCTTCCATCCTTTTTCAGGGCTTCCGGCATTGCTGAAAACACCTCTCAGTCTTTCAAGAAAGAATATCGACGCTTGTCGACCTTTCAAACAGGGAGATATCTACTTCGTTTTTCGTAGCTACCTCATATAATAATAAGCGGTTTACCATCGGATATTTCGCTCCGGCCAGTGGGTTATACGGCGCCAGCTCCACTTGGCAGTCGCGGGTGAGGCCTGCCAGTGCAGTGAGGTTCTCTTGCGTGTCGGTAATTCCCGGAATCAGGGGAATTCGCACCACATAAGAAATACCGGAGGTCTTTAGCCATACAAAATTTTGCAGAATCGAGTCATTGCTACGACCGGTATATTGCTTATGTGCTACTGGGTCAGCCAGCTTGAGATCGAACAGTATGTAATCCATCCGTCGTGCCAGCGCCTGAAACATCGCCGAATCTGCATAACCGCTGGTTTGAAGCGCTTTGTGCATATCAGGTAGCTCGTCGCACACCGCCGCCACAAAATTTGCCTGCATCAGCGGCTCACCACCCGAAAAGGTCACGCCTCCTCCGGGCAGTGTGCCGGCGTAGCTGCGGAGCTTATGTGCCAGCTCCACAGCCTCCCAGTGCTGTCCGCACACGCTGACCAGCCCTTTGGCGCAGGCATGCAGACAGCGACCATATCGGCGGCAGTCTGCATGCCTGCAGGGCGCAAAGCACCGACCGCAATGAATGCATTGCGCCTCCTTATACGTCTACAAAGATGTCCTTTCAAATCTCCTTGAAGTAAACTGCCTGTTGATTTGGTTAGCTGTATATATAACATATCGTTTCATATTCTGCTGATACCATGAATTAAATTGCCTTGATCAACTCAGCATCAGTAAGCTTTATTTCTTTCGCAAGTCAAAAAACAGATGTCCAAACATACTGACAATTCCCATCATTAACACAAAAGCCAACACGGGTTTATTAAGCACTTAATTAGTCATCAAAGGCCTCTTTTCAGATTTTTGGTATAAAAAAGCCGCTTAAGTTTTTACGCTTAAGCGGCTTTTAACAGTATTAAGTTGTCGGTGACAAAAAACTTGGTTTATGCATCAAAGATTTTGCTTCTCTCTTCAATAAGCAGAATAAATCGTTCTTTCAAATCATCCGGTAACAGGGAGTCGCTGCACATGGCAATAAATGTTGGCTTCATAGAAATGATCTTGTTTATCATCTTTTCGGAGGAGCTTCTCGAAATACCGCATTCGTCAGCAAATACCAAGAAGTCTTTTTTTCGAATATTCATTTTCTTCCCGTTGATTGAAAGGGCAAATTGTTCTTTGTCTTCAGGCATTATGACATTAACAGGCAGCAAGTCGTATGCGGGGGATAAAACATAATTTCCATCGCCTTCTGCAGCTTCGATCAAGGAAAAGTTCTTTAGATGCATATCAGAATTTCCAACGAGATATGAAAAAACCAACCGCATATAAAGCTCAGTCATATCAAGCATTGGTCTTGAAGAATACTTCTGGATAATTTTACTGCATCGTTCGTAGGAACCCTTATACTTATCTTGTGTCAATCGTAGATCAAGCTGACAGAAATCCTCCATCGCGAGCATCCTGATTTCATTATTTTCAAATATCCTGTCAATACGCTTTGTAATATAGGCAGAGCTTCCGTTTCCGAAAACAAGTGCATGAGGAACAGTGGATATTCCAGCAGCATCTGCCATACACATGACGAGTTGCTCGGCTTCAGGAAGTGAACGAAAATCTTTTACCTGCGGCTTAAGGATGTATCCTGTCGGGTAATTTAGAAGTGTAAGGCGTGGTTTTTTGCCTTCAGAAATAAGGTGCAACGACAATTTCTTCTGTACGCCTGGAACCGTAAATCCTTTGTTCGTGCTTTCTGCCGCAAGAAGCTCTAAGGTGTTCTCATCAATCTCTATCTCGGGTATAACTGATGTTCCGAAGAAGCGTTTTATACAGCTTTTATGCCAGCCAATCTGCTCTTCTTCCAAACGAAGAGGTTTTCCGCAGCATAAGCAATTCATATAAGTTCCTCCTTAATGCTGACATTGCCGATGCCATCCTTGCAGGCAACAAGTAAAAGTCCGAAGCGGTCTTTTGTGTCTATTTTCCAGTTTCGACTGACAATACCAAGCAGCCATCCTTCGGGAATTAATCCGTCGAAGAAGGAGAATAAAGTTTTTGATGTATATATTTCTTTGCTAAGCGGCAAGGTCAGTGAAGCAGCACCTGCATTCTCTCTTGAAATATATTCGGAGTCATACGAGAAGGAATAACCTTCGTCGGTTTCCGCAAGAATTCCTGCAAAGATATTCCTTACATACACAAATGCTGTTCTAAAAGTATCCATTAATTCCCATCCTTCTTTCCCGGCACTGCTTCCATATCAAACATATTTAAAGCAATGTTTACTTTGTCCATGCGAACCGTTTCTTTACCTTGCTCCAGTTCGCGGATAAAACGAAGGCCCAATCCGGACCGTATTGCAAATTCTTCTTGGGTAAGTCCTGCTGCACGTCTATTCTCTTTTATAAATGCGGCAATTTTATTCATTTTTATTATTGCCTCCTCAACTTAAAATTATACTTATATATTACACCCTTTCGGGTACAATGTCAAGTGGTGATGCAAAATTTATACCCTAAAGGGTGCAATATGCCTTTTTAGCACATATATGCACCCTTTAGGGTATAAATTCGATCGTATACTAAATATCAACAGTATATTTATTATCAGCTCATACTGATCTCCAATAGAAAACCTTTCAAATTAGCAAAAGAGATGGTATAATATGGGTATCAAAAGCAAGGATGATGAAGATGCCGAAAAGATACCATATCGAAGAAGAACAGGTAGCAGAAATTGAAAGAGCGCGCAAACAAAACAAGAATAAAAATGTTGAAAAAAGATTGAAAGCACTATTGCTGCACGCCGAAAGTAAAAAGCGCGAAGAAATTGCAGAAAAAACCGGGTTTGCAAAATCGTATATCGGCGAGCTTGTATCCAAATATTGCAATAAAGGAATAGAAGCAATCGTGGAAAACAAGTACGGCGGCAATCGGCGGAACATGAGCTTTTGCGAAGAAGAAGCGTTTTTGGCGAAGTACAAAAAACTTGCAGAACAAGGGCAGATTATTGAAGTGGGCGCAATTAAAAAAGCCTATGAAGAAAAAGTGGAGCATACCATTGGGAAAGGGCAAATTTACCGGGTTCTTGAACGCCACGGCTGGCGAAAAGTCATGCCGCGCAGCAAGCACCCGAACAAGGCAAGCGATGAGGCAATTGAAGCCTCAAAAAAATTAACACTGCGGTGAAAGAATCCTTTCGCGATTTAAATCGTGGAACTGTTCGCTTGATGTTTCAGGATGAAGCCGGTTTTGGCCGAATCAACACGCCCAAATATTGCTGGTGTTTTCCAGGATTACTCCCCAGTGTACCCTGCCATACCGCTATGCATATGGTGAGGTGGAGCCTTTGACTGGCGAATCCTTTTTTCTGGTGTTGCCGCGCAGCAACACGGTTTGCATGAATCTGTTCTTACAAAAGCTGTCGGAAGTATATCCGGACGATCATATTCTTCTTGCCTGCGACGGCGCGGCATGGCACAAAGCCAAGGCGCT
The DNA here is from genome assembly GCA_028683785.1 of Oscillospiraceae bacterium. Classification (GTDB taxonomy): domain Bacteria; phylum Bacillota; class Clostridia; order Oscillospirales; family Acutalibacteraceae; genus Avimonas. Next base: position 10,683 of record JAQUHC010000014.1, on the reverse strand, counting down.
TATCATCCCGAAAAATATCCGCTTACTTTTCATTCCACCTGCTACGCCGGAAATGAACCCGATTGAGCAGATCTGAAAAGAAATCCGTAAGCGCGGTTTCCGTAATGAGATATTTCAAACGCTAGACAAAGTGATTGACCGTCTTTGTGACACCATCTGTTCCTTGTCTCGCAGTGCTATTCAAAGTATTACGGGGCGCAATTGGATTTTAGAATGCTTTTAATGGGATGTCAGTATAAGGCATCTGCAATATTGTAAAAAACCTCTAATGAAAATGGTCTTACTATGTTCGGTGCTTCAATTGAACTAAGGTGGGAGCGACTAATTTTCGCTTTCTCAGCCAATTGTTCCTGTGACATTCCTTGCATTTTTCTTAGTGCTGCGATAGTCAAACCCAACTCAATGAAACGGTCGCGATTTTTAAATTCAATATTTTTACTCAAAAGCTCCCCTCCTTTATTTTGGTTATCTATATTATAGTATTTCCTGCGCAAAAACTCTGTACGCAACAAAGAGCAATTGACTAAAAAATTGAGCAATATTATAATATAAAGTGATAATGACTCGTTTAGTGGACGTTATTATTAGAAACAATGATATAGAAAGGTCTTATAATGAAACATCAAACTTGCTATTTTACAGTACACAGAAAAATACCGCCCGAGCAATACGATGATATTGCCGAGCGGTTGCGTGAAAATATTATTCAATTAATTGGCGAGGGAGTGCGCTATTTTGGTGCGGGCGGTGCATTGGGATATGACACAATGGCGGCACAGGCTATCCTTTTACTAAAACCTAAGTTTCCACAGATAAAGCTGATTCTTGTTTTACCTTGCCAGAATCAGACAAGGGGATGGACAGAAAAAGACATCCAAATTTATGAGGACATTAAGGCAAACTGCGACAAATTTCTCTACACTTCGCAGGAGTATTCAAGAGGCTGTATGCAAAAACGCAACCGACATTTGGTGAATCACAGCAGCGTGTGCATCTGTTATTTGACAGAACAAAGCGGCGGTACGACCTACACGGTGAACTATGCCAAATCCCGTGGATTGCGTATTATCAATGTGGCAGACTGATTTGTTACCCTAACTTCCGGACAATGTCAAGGGTTTTTGAAATCCATTCCAACGCACCGTCAAAGCGGTAGTCTTTAAATTCGGCGGCTTTTAAAATATCGGCAACATCATCTTTTGTTAGATCCAGATTGATGAGTCCCTTAAGACTTCCACGCTCTGCGGCAATCTCCCCAACATAGTCATAATAGGTTCCGGAGTAGCCAAAGGAAGTAGCGTAATTGATGGGATCGGCCACAGCCTGCGCCACCATTTCTTCGGTATCCTCATAGAACAGGCTGCGTCCATTGTCATAAAGGGGATAAAAAGATTCGGTTTTGCCGCTTATTTTGATGGCAATATTGGATAGGTGCCGATCGTCCTGCCGAGTAATAAAATCCAATAAAATCATGCGGGCAATATCATCTTTGTAATCCGGACGAACAAAAATCAAATTTTGATATTCGTTGTCCGAACGGGTTCCCTCAAATAGTCGCCGAAAATGGACGATATATTCCTTTGAAAAATCGTACAGGAAAGCAGAAAAAACCGTATCCGCATCGGTGCGGTAAGCGGGGCAGCATGGCACACCCAGCTTCTGCGCCAACAGATATACGGCAACCTCTGATTCCACATCGGTTGTCAAGGGACTGATACGCTGCTTGTAGATACCGTAATTTTCATTATAAACACCGTAGCGCTTGATATTATAACCCTCCGGTGTGTCTATACTATCGCCTTGCAGGTCAATTTTTTGATGAAATACCGAGTCGAAAACATCGGTTATGACTGTATCCAACCGCTCATTTTCCTTGTGGGCAATCCATAATAAATCTTTGGGGTGGATGCCCCTTGTAATTTCGGAAATTCGAAGAACATCGTAGTGAGAGAGTCCTAAACGGAACAAAATCTTTTCAATATCTCGACGGTCACGGCTGACAATCCGCTGGGATAAAAACTCGGCAAGCTGCTCCGGTGTCCAGCTTTTTGCGCCGCAGGTATAGAGTGAAACCACATCGTTGTACTCGGGAGCGGTAAAATTAACGGAATTTCCGCTGTCGATAGTACCTATCACATCGTCACTCCATTTGAGCCATCGGACAGCCGATTCATCGGTTTTACGCTCTCGTCCGTCGGCAGGTTTAACGGCATCCGCCGGAATTTTATAAGATTTTCCCTCTTTAAAAGCACCGGGAATTTTGCCATCTTTGCACAATACCCGAACACGTCGATCGGATATATTCCATTTATCCGCTGCTTGTTTTGCGGTTATATATTTATGATTCAATGTGGTCACATCCTTTCACATTCGAGTAAATTGGTCTTTGTTCTTAAATATAAATTGGTAGTTTAATAATTCTAAATCATCGGGCTGTTCAAAGAAATCCTTATCACATTGAATTAAAATTTCATTAATTTCATCTGTGAAAGCATTATCTAAGAATGTTTCCCGCTCTTCTCGATTTCTGGAAACAAGACCGCCAAAGGCGGCGAGTACCCTGTCGCATATTTCCGCTGTTTTTTCGGCACCTATTTTTAGCAAAGCAGCGGGCGTTTCATTGGCAAAGTCACCACTGCTGTTATAAAGGAATTGCGAAAATCCTCCATTATTAACTTCGCCTTCAAGTTGAATGACAAGATATAATGCCTTCTCTGCATCTGTCAATTTATCGATATTTTCACCATAATTGCATTTTCTGCATAACCATCCGTTCATAGCGATTACCAAGCTATTCCTTTCTCCAATATTCCAAATATCATCGTAATCACATTCCCATATAGTGTTAAAGCTATCTAATGGTTTATCCTTCTTTTTCCCTATGTGCAATAAGGGTATCATCAGAATGAACAATATGATTCCTCCGACAAATATCAGCAAAATTGCTGCAACAAACAGTAACACCTTATCAAGTATCGAATCATTTTTAAACGCATATATGCCAGCAAAAGCAGCTCCAGATAAAAGCAACAAAGAAATAATAAACAATGGAACAGCTAAAACCTTTTTAGGTTTAGGGTCGGGATAGCACGCATTTATGTCGTCCTCAACGAGCCAAGGTGTCCATACATTATAAACTTCAAGTATAAAATAAGGTTCGCTGATTTCAGTATTTGGAGAATTTTCGGGACATTTCACAACATCGTCAGGTTTTGGGGCTTGCACAACAACGTTGATTGCACCAAAATCAATTTCGTATCCATCTAAAGATTCCGCTGTTCCATTTACTGCATAATAAAGCGCATTCTCTACAATCTTTTCCTGTTTGTCGGCAATTACAGACCATTGCTCAATGGGCTTTCCAACATCAATGCCAAATTGCTCAAGAAAATTTTTAACATCCGAAGGCAGGTTCGGTGCGTTTAAATAAAAATTGCGACACATAGCGCAATCGCACAGGCCATCATAATTTTTATAATATTCCATAGTAGATTCAACATCAACGTTGAAGTTCCAACCGCTATATTTTATATCAACCATTATCCCACACCCTCACAGCCTTAGTATATTACTTATGTGGAATAATGTCAATCTGTATTGTTCCGTATAAAACAATTTCTATCCCGCACATTTGCGATTGTTTTTACTCTCCTATAGAATAAAAGACGAAAGGAGCGTGGAACGCATGAATAACTTAAAGCAGGATTTTACAAATGAGCAGACCGGAATTTCCTACACTCTGGCAGGGAAGTATTATCTGCCTGATCTCAAATTGCCGGAGGAAGAACAGCAGGACATTGGACGGTTTGGACTTATGCGGCGGCATTATTTAAAGACCCACCGCAAGGGATTGTTTGCGGTATTGCTCACTGGCGAAAAATTAAATGCTCATCTTTATGAAATTGACCAAACCGCCAACGCACGCATGGAGCTTTTAGCAAAGCAAATGGCGAGTGCCGAGGGTGTGACCGAACAACTTAAAGCTGAAAATCATTTATTGTGGATTCAAAAGATAACAAACATCCGAAACAGAGCCGAGGAAATTGTTCGAGAGGAGCTGATATATTCATGAGGAAAAAAGAAACTGTTTACATCCTCAAGTTGGATTCGGCGGAGCGGGGAGTGCTGATTGCGGCTTTGAATGAGCTGCGAAATAAACGGATTGAGGAAGGAAAATCCATAGAATTTGTGAATGAGGTATTTGCGAAACTGATTGAAAATTAGTCCAAAACTACATAGCGCAAAACAAATCCAAAGGCCGCTTTTTTGAAAGGAAAGGCGGTCTTTTTCTGTGCTCTAAATTAAAACAAAGGAGTTATTGATTATGAATGAATTTAAAATTGTAAAGACAGAAACGGGCGGAGTTGTTGAGGAGGTAATTGAATACGACGGTAGAATTTTTGTAAAACCGTGGTTTAGTGGGCAAACAGTCGGATGGGTGCGAGGACGGTTTGGAGATATAAAAAACAACTGTATTCACATACTGCTTGTGACACCGGAAGAATGGAATCTATGGTATACGCTGAAATTTTCCGAAGCTGACCGTCTGGGAATAGGATATCCCGATATTGGAGCACCCCTGTATTTTTTTACCGTTGCATAGCGATGGCATAAGCCAAAAAATCTCCCTTATAAGATTGAAGAGGGCTTCTACTGTGATGAATATTTAGCTAAATTTGATCCACCGGACTTTATGCAAAAGTAAGACTGTCTTATACCGTAGCAAGCAGGGAACTTGTACGGCAAGTTCCAACTCAAAATAGGCATTTTTGCCTATTTACTCTTTAGGGGATACCCCTAATACCCCATTCTCGATTTCTGAGTAGTATTTGAATTTTGGGGAATACTATTGACAAATGCACCCAATGGGTGTATTATATTGGTGAGGTGATAAATATGAATATTCGTGAGATGAGAACACAGCTGGGTGACACACAAAGCGAGTTTGCTATGAGATATAGTATTCCGTTTCGCACGGTTCAGAATTGGGAAGCCGGTGTGCGCAAGCCGCCTGAATATATTATAAATCTGTTGAAAGGCCGCACACAAGCAGACCTTGTCAACCGAAGGACAGCCACATTGCCAAAGTATAATGTGCAAAAGAGTAACCTTCCACAGAGAAGTGATTATGTTGGCGCTATCGCTTGGCTAAAGGCGGTTCGTGATTGTATCGGTGAATCGGTTGTTTTTGCTTTGGATGAAGCCCTGATGTGTCAAGGCAACTTTGGAGGGCGAAGCAACGAGTATATTGTATGGGTTTACGGTGATGATTCTGTTTCCCGTTTTAACGGTGTGGTTGTGCTTGGCAATCAGATAAGCCCCTACAGCGTAAAGGAAAAGAACGGGTTGCGATTTACCGATTTTAACAGAACAGTAGCTGACGCCATTGCAAATGAGACTATCTTGGATATGCAGGGTATTACAGAAGCAATCAGCCGGTACTACTACCGCAACGGAGAAAGCCTTGAAGGCATTTCTGTTGTACCAGAGTATCAGGAAAGATTTGAAAAGCTGGCAAAAGAAGCAATCGAATATTATGAGAATTAAGGAGTGATTTATATATGAAAATTACAGCAGAAGAAAAACTGATGTATAAAGTAATGAAGGCAATTTATGACAGCGGCATTCCCATTAGCTTTAAGGGGGCTATGGTGCTGAAAGCCTGCTTGATGGAAGCGGGCTATACTGAAAATACACGCCATACCGTCGATATTGACGCTAACTGGAACTCGGACACACCGCCGTCAGGCGAGCAAATGATAGACTCTTTACAAAGTGCCCTCAAAAAGAACGGTATTAGTTTAGATGTAAGCATTTACAGAATGTACGGAGAAGGTCGCTCTGCCGGGTTTGACTTAGCTGATAAGGATACGGGCGAGATACTGTTTTCTATGGATATTGATGTAAACCGCCCTGTTACTCTGACAAAGATTTATGAGGTTGATGGATTACGGTTCCGTGGAGTATCTCCGTCGCAGATGATAGCGGATAAAGTTTCGGCTGTATCTACCGACAAGGTGTTCCGCAGAATAAAAGATGTAGTTGACCTGTATTATATTTCAAAAGTGTTTGATTTTGATAAGGCAGAGATCATGCAGACCCTGAGTGACAGCGGCAGGAGTTTAAATACCTTTAATGGATTTCTTCACAGAACCGAAGAATTAAGGCACTCTTATGAGAAGTTCCGATTCGCGGGCGATGTGAGCAAGCTACCCTTTGAGGAAATATATCGTGCTGTAAAATCTTATCTGAAGGATGTGCTACCCCCAAAAAACAGAGATTATGAGCGGTAATTGCAACAGAATATTTACAGCGTTAGAGTCGGTGATTTTTCACCGGCTCTTTTTTGCGCCCTAATTTATGAAAGAAGATTGATATTATGAATAAAAATGAAAAGGTTAATAAGGCCCGGATTGAGATACGCATATCGCCGGGTAAGAAAAAGAAAATCAAGCAGATTGCGGACAAGTGCAATCTTTCCGTCAGCGAATATATGGTGCAAAGAGCATTGGGTTATTTACCGAAAACGGTGCTGCCCGATGCCTTTTATTTATTCAATGCTAAGCTCTGTGAACTGTGCAATGCCATTAATGGAAAAGTCAGCGCCGATGTAGAAGAGCAGCTTTTGCAACTGATTGATGATATCAGATCAGAGCTGATTCTGTCTGGCAAAGAACCTATCTCTCAAATAAAATCCGGATTGGAGGGTGATAAAAAGTGGCGACCACAGGGTTCTGGCCGGTCAAAGGAAAGCTGAAAGATGTAATCGACTATGCCCAAAATCCGGATAAAACCACTGACCCGAAATATCTTGATGATAATTTGTATAAGGCACTTCGTTATGCGGGTGATGATGAAAAAACGGATAAAACCATGTATGTTAATTCTATCAACTGCACGAAAAAGCGCGCGTATGAACAAATGATGACAACTAAGCGGCGGTTTGGAAAAACGGGCGGCAATGTAGCGTATCACGGGTTTCAAAGCTTTAAAACTGGCGAGGTTGCTCCAGAAGAAGCGCACAAAATCGGCATGGAAACCGCACGGCGGATGTGGGGTGATGAATATGAAATTGTTGTCACCACCCATCTAAATACCGGAAACCTGCACAATCACATGGTGGTAAATTCTGTTTCGTTCAAAACCGGGCGAAAGTTCGAAAACCATATTTCCGACCATTACCGCCTGCGTGAAATATCCGATGGGGTTTGTATGGGATACGGTAAATCAGTTTTGAAAGATGCTCCGTTTTATTGCGATGGAAAAGGCGCTTACTGGATTCACAAAAATGGCGGTTCCCCCTCGCAGGGATTGCTAACGCACCGAGATATTCTCAAGCGGGATATTGAGTCGGTTTTGCAGTATTCCCGAAATCCGGAGGATTTTCAGCGGCGGTTAAAGGCGCTTGGTTATGAGTTCATACGTGGTGATGATAAATATCAGCATCTCTCGGTAAAAGCACCGGACTGGAAAAGGCCCATTCGGCTTAGCGGTCTTGGATATACCAAAGAGGTCATCAATGCCCATTTTGTGTAGCAGCGGCAAGATGAGTTCTTCTTTGTTAAGGCGAACAATCACCCGGCATATAAGCCGAAGCAATACCCCTTGCTTGAACTGGAAAAGCGGTTAAGTTGGGAGATTGAACATTCGCACGATACAGCAGTCGTTTTGGTGGATGTTATCTTTTATATTATTTTGCAGCTTATTCTCTTGATAAAAGACCAAAACGCAAAGGAACAACGCAATCAGCCGCTATCCCCGTCCATCCGCTTGGAAGTTACTAAATTTCATCAGATTCAAAGAGAATACTTGCTCCTTGCTCAGAATGACATTCATTCGGTGCAGGAGCTTTTTTCATTCAAGGACAATATTTCCGGTCAAATAAAGGTATTGGAAGTGCAGCGGCAGGGATACCGAAATTTACTGCGCCGACCTAAATCACCGGATGTTGAAGCCGATCTAAAGCAAAAATGCAAGGACTTATCTGAAAAGATAAAACCCTTGCGAGATAAGCTTCGTACAGCAGAAAGCGTTATTCAGCGACACCCAAAATTGCAACAATTATTAGAAACCGAGCATCAGATGGAAAAAGATGCTCTAAATAAAAACAAAGAAAGAGGTTATTCACGATGAAAGAAAAAACGATTATACAGGTTGAAAACAATGAACAAATTCAAAATCTGCCGTTATCCAAACTGGCAGCCTTTGAAAACCATCCCTTTCGGGTGGCACAGGACGAAGACTTTCAGAAGTTGGTAGAGAGCATTAAAGAAAACGGGGTGTTGATTCCCGCTATTGCCCGTCCAAAAGGCGAGGGGTACGAACTGATTGCCGGACATCGGCGCAAACTGGCGGCAGCCATTGTAGGACTGGATACCATTCCGGTGTTGGTTCGGGATTTAAGCAATGAGCAAGCGATTATTGCCATGGTGGATTCCAATGTTCAGCGGGAAAACATCCTGCCCAGCGAAAAAGCCTTTGCCTATAAAATGAAGTTGGAGGCGATTAAACGCACCGGTGCCCAACTTGGGCACAATGAAAAATCAAGGGATTTATTAGCGAAAAATTCAGAGGATAGCAGAGAGCAAATTCGTAGATATATTCGCCTTACGGCGTTGATCCCACATCTTTTAAAAATGGTGGACGAAAAGCGAATTGCTTTCAATCCTGCCGTGGAGCTTTCCTACCTGCCAGAGGAACAGCAAGAGGTTTTATTTTCCGCCATGCAAGCAGAGCAGGCAACGCCATCGCTGTCGCAGGCGCAAAAGCTGAAATCAATGAGCGCGGACGGCACATTGACCGAGGATTCCATTATGAAAATCATGCGAGAGCAAAAGGCGAACCAGAAAGAGCAGGTACGGATCCCGTATGATAAAATTCGTACCATTATTAAAAAAGATATGCCACCAAAAGAACTGGAAGACTTTATTCTGAAAGCCGTCGCCGATTACCAAAAGAAGCTGCTTCGGCAGCAACAAAGCAAGGATGCACGCTGACACGATAAAAATCGTAGTCGGCGTTTTTTAATGTCATTTTCACAACACCGCTTTGGTTTGCAGGTTTGCATTCCGGGGCGGTGTTCTTACAATAAAAGGAGAGGGCTATGCTCACTATCAACATTGCAAAAACCGAATTGAAAAAGCATTTTTCGGCGGCGAGCCAGAGTTTACACAAGATATTTCTCAAAACGAGGAAGCACCCACCAATCTCGACATTATTCTGCTGAAAATTATGCTTGCCAATTATCAAACTGAAAATATAAAAGAATCTATGTGAAAGGATGAAATAAATATGACCGCTATGCAAAAAATGAAATCCCGTGGAATGGTTCCCAAAGCCGTATTGTATGCCCGTTTTTCCTCCGACAACCAGCGGGAGGAATCCATTGAAGCCCAGCTTCGTGCCATGCACGAATATTGCCAGCACAGCGGAGCGGTGGTGATTCGTGAATACTGCGACCGTGCCAAAAGTGCCACCACCGACGACCGTCCGGAGTTTTTGAGCATGGTTGCCGATGCAAAAAACCATGAATTTGACTTTGTGGTTGTCCATAAATTAGACCGATTTTCCCGTAACCGCTACGACAGCGCCTATTACAAGCGGGAACTTCGCAAAAACGGTGTTTCTCTGCTGTCTGTATTGGAGCATATGGACGACAGCCCCGAAAGTGTGATTTTGGAATCGGTGCTGGAGGGCATGAGCGAGTATTATTCCAAAAACCTTGCCCGTGAGGTGATGAAAGGGATGCGGGAAACGGCGCTGAAATGTCAGGCGTTGGGCGGTAGGCCACCTTTCGGGTACAAGGTCAATCCGGAAACTCGGCGCTATGAGGTGAACGAAGAAGAAGCCGATGCGGTGCGCCTGATTTTCCGGCAGGTGTGCGAGGGGCATGGTTACAGCGAAATAATTACCGAACTCAACCGCCTTGGATACAAGACCCGCAACGGCAATCCCTTTGGGAAAAACAGCATCACCGAAATATTGCGAAACGAGAAATACAAGGGCATTTATATCTTCAATCGAGCCGTTTCCTACAGTCATAACCGCACCCGCAACAACCACCAAAGCAAGCCGGAGGATGAAATCATCCGCATCCCCGGCGGGATGCCCGCATTGGTGGATGAAAAGACCTTTGACCGTGTGGCAGCCATCATCAAGGGGCGCTCCCGCAGTGCGCCAAACAGCAGAGCAAAGGAAACCTATCTGCTGGCGGGTAAGGTATTCTGCGGGGTTTGTAAGTCGTCTTACAACGGCAACCGCCAATTTGCAGGTAGAAACAAAAGCTTGCTGGTCACCTACCGCTGTGCCAAATACAACAACCACGGTGACTTGCGTTGCCGCAACAAGGCGGTCTACCGAGATTATATTGAGGATTTTATTCTAAAGCGCATCGGCGAAATCGTCTTTGCCGAAGAACGGATTCCGGGGTTGATTGCCGCCTATTACGAATCCCACGAAGAATTGGCAGGGGATAGAGTCAAGATTCTTGACCGCTTGTATGGCAATCGGAATGAGATACAGCGGAAAATTGATAACGGTGAATTGAAAAAGTAAATTCCAGAGTAGAGGGATATAGGCGGAGTTTAGTCTTGCAGGAGATTCCAGATGGAGTTTACCATAGCAAAATCTTGAGATTATGCTCTCGGCAAGGGTTTGAGATGAATAGTAAAATAACTGGCGTTT
>JAQUHC010000127.1 GCA_028683785.1 Oscillospiraceae bacterium | reverse complement strand
TCCTCTACATACAAAGCGCAGAGCCACGGCATTAAATCCTTTCGCACCATGAAGTCGTTTTCGATTAATCCATAGCTGCCGATAATTTCATCGCCTTTTAACATGAGATACCAACGTGGCAACGGACTTTCGGTTGTGATGCTGTCCGAAATAGAATCATAATAAATTTTACGGTCAACACCCCATTTGGATGAAAAATAATCTACCGCTCGGTCAAGGTAGGCAGGATACTCGCGAATGGAGATGATGCGATAAGGATTATCTGAACGATAATAATGGAAGGGTAAAACTTCTGTTTGTCCATCGTCCAAAATATTTATTGTTGAGATTAATTTATATCCTGCCTTTTTTATAACTGCGTTTGACGGCAGATTTTCGGGTTGAATGGTAGCGATTATATGGTCATATCCGTATTTTTTATAAGCAAAGTTAGTGATAGCATTAACGGCTTCTGTCATATATCCGCAATTTGTATGCTTTATATCCATCCAATATCCGATACTGAGTTCCTTTTCACAAAGCTTATCAAAGCAGCCAATCGCAATTTGCCCGATTAACTTATCGTTATTTTTCAATGTGATTGCCCAACTGATGAAATTTTCCATTGGATTATTTGTTTCATAATGGCTAAGCACCATTTCAATCCATCCCTTTGCGTGCTTTTCGTATTCACGCCAATCCGGCATCCAGTGCTCAATATGCTCCTGCCTAGCCAAGTTAATGAGAGTTTTAATATCAGAAATTTGCCATTGGCGTAAAATCAACCGTTTTGTTTCAATTTGTATGTTCATGTCTATCCCATCCTTTCCCAAATCCACCGCTCAATCTGTGCGGCTGTTTGCTCCGGTGTGAGGTCAGAATTATCTATCAGCGTCGTGGGCGGCGTTGTTTGTGTCCCCTCATCCCATAGCCATTGATTATAGACCTGTGAGGAATAAATCCATCCCTCATCAGTAATTCCACGCAATTTTTTCATGCGATGCACCAGAACATCATCACGACATACCACCGCCATATAGTGAGTTTCGGTGAAATACCGACGGGCGTTGCACACCTCGAAATGGCGAGGTTCTCCGCAACCGCATAGAACGCATGGCATCCCAATTTGTGAGATATTCGCGCACATGGTCAGCCAAACTTCACGATAGGCGCGATATCCGTCATCAGGATCGCCGTTGTAAACATCATTCCACAAAATATCACTTTCCAGCACTATGTAATTGGTTTCTTTTTTAAACAAAATCTCACAAGCACTTGATTTTCCAACACCGCTTGCTCCGATGACGACAAAGAGCGGTAATTTTTTAGTAGGTATCATTTCCGTTTCCTCATTTCGCTAAATTAAAATGGTTTTCCAACTGCTTCAATGTGCCCTCTACGGTGCTTTCGTTGTTGCGGACAATATGGAAAAGCCCATATTCGTGTACATCCTTATATGTTTCCTCAACATTGATTCTGAACAGTTCATCCTGCACCGCAATCTTCTTATCGGGTTCGTTAAGCGATAACAAGCATTCTAAAAATTCTCTGTGATCCTCACGTTTACCGTAGTTTTCGCAAGTTACCAATTCGGGGGACGCCAGAAGGCAGGCGATCCTGCTGTAATCGGAGATTTCTGTTAGCAGCCCAAACGGAAAACAAATGTCGGCAACGACTTTATTGTTTTGGGATAGCTTAATAAGCTCGATCACAGCGTATTCGATATATTCTTCATACTCCCCGCGACCGGCTTTTTCTGCTAAAAATTCCTCAACCGATCTTCCAAAATACGCTTCCCAATCGGTAACGGCATTTCTTTTTGTCGCTCGCTTTTGATATTTCTCGTCACAAATGGATAACCATACTTGAAAATTGTCCTCATGCCAATTATCGTTAAAATGGATGAACCCGTACTTTTTTGACAATTCTTTCGCGGCGGTGGTTTTTCCTCCGCAAGCTGTGCCTGATAGAAAGTAAACATTTTTCAGGCTGTGCTTCAATATGTTGTTCGCTATGTTCATTTACGATACCTCATTCCTTAAATTTATAATTTTAGTTGCGATATTATCGCAGAATGCCCGGTCGTGCTCTACGAACAGCAGGGTTGGCCTATGATCCATAATCAACTCTTCAATCTGCATCCGGGACAGCACGTCGATATAGTTGAGCGGCTCATCCCAGATATACACATGAGCTCGCTCGCTAAGGCTACGGGCGAGTAGCACCTTTTTCTTCTGACCGGCGCTATAATCTCTCATATTCTTTTCGAACTGCACCCGTGAAAAGTCTAGTTTGCGAAGTATTGTTTTGAATAGCGTTTCGTCAATTTGTTGTTCCTTGGCGTATTCACTTAAATCCCCTGTGAGGAAGGATGCGTCCTGTGGAATATAAGATATAATCAATCGGCTTCCGATATGGATGTCGCCGGTGTGCGGGATATCCTCGCCGCAAATCAGCTTTAAAATACTGCTTTTGCCTGAGCCATTCTCTCCCAGCAAAGCCAACCGGTCGCCCTGTTCCAGTGTAAAACTCACATCATGAAAAATCTTTCTGTCTCCATACGATATCGATATTTTTTCCAATGATATCAGCCGAGAAGTGTGATAGATTTGCGGATAAATTTTCAGCGTTTCGGCAGTTTCGAGATTTTTCAACAGCATTGATTTTTCCTCGATGCTTGATTGCTGCCGCATTTGGATTGCCTTTGAACGCGCCATTATTTTACGGGATTTTTCACCTTCATAAGCGCGTCGTCCCATGCTTTTTTCTGTTTTACGCGGATCAAAACCAATTTTGCATTTTTCTGCATCTTCAGACCACTTAGATGTACGTCTGGCCGCCGATTCCAGCCGCCCGATTTCTTTTGTCAACTTTTCATTTTGCGCTAGTTCAAAAGCGTCCTGCCGCTGCTTTTGCTCCCACCACACGGAAAAGTTACCGCCCACAACCTCAATATTATTTTTATTGATCGACAGGGTGTGATCGGTGCATTCGTCTAAAAATGTTCGGTCGTGGGATATGAGAATAAACCCGACTTTACGCTTCAGATATTGTGCAACTGTTTCGCGGGCGTTTATATCCAAATGATTGGTAGGCTCGTCTATTAGCAGAAAACTGTTCTCCCGCAAGAATAGTCCGGCCAATAACGCTTTGGTCTGTTCACCATTGGATAATGTGTAAAATGGACGATACATGACGCTTTCATCTACCGCCAGCATGGACAGTTCTTTTTGTATCTGCCACAACAGCGTATCTGGTGCTATTTTTTCTAAAATATCCAGTGTATTCTGCGTGTTATCCTCGACAGAGAACGGGAAATATTCAAAATATACACCTCCGGAAATCGTACCACTGTATTCATATTTCCCCATCAGCAGATTGAGAAATGTGGTTTTGCCACGTCCATTACGGCCGCAAAAACCCAACTTCCAGTCGGTGTCGATCTGAAAGGAAACATCGGTGAATATATTATCGTAGCTGCCATCATAGGCAAAGGTTAAATTTGTAATATTTATTAGGGACATAAAAAATCCTCCTCCGTCGCCGGAAAAGGATTATATAGTCGCAAAGCACACCGGGTATATAATATGCCCATAGGCATAATTACCCCTGTGGTCCTACGAATATCCGATAACCCAATTCAAACGAAATCTAAGCCCGGTCAGTACCGTGCTCATTAAAGCTGTTCGTTTGGTAAAATGGTTATCGAATAATCATGCTTTCGCCTCACTTTATTATTATGCTGTCATTGTATCATATTGAAATGGAAATTACAACCTTATTTTACTGCTTGTATCTGTCAAGTAAACGTTGGCAAAATCACTGTCACAAAAAAACAAGAAAAATGAAATTAAAATCAAAGTTGTTGCGAACGTTCCGCAAGGCTTGACATGCCACAGCTAAAAAGCTTGGCGGTTAATGCCGACGGCGAAGGAACTCAGGAATATATCGCACTGAGTATACCGTCGATTGATGGATTGTAGCATTTTAGCCGCGTCCTGTAAAGCCCGCTTCGCGCCGCCTGCGGGCGGTTGCTAACTGGATGCCTCGGGAATGCCTCGGGCATCGAAATCTTGGAATATATCAGGACAGGGTGTTTTTGATTTTGCCGATACCACGCAGAAATTTGTAGCCTGGCGTGGCGGGAACGGCACCGGCGCGAACCGGCTCAAAGCCCCTGCCGTCCTGCTTCGGAGCCCGTGAAGCAGACATTTTTACAATGACTTCCTCGGCGTATTTTTGCGGCAAAAAACAATTTGTCAGCTGATTCAGCGTATCAGACAGCTTACTTGTGTGTTTAAGGGTCAAAAGCCGGGCAAGATTGTTGCCGCCGTTCACACTCCAGTAGGCGCGACCGTCCTTCATGCGATTTCCGATGATGGTGAAAATGTTGCTTTCCATAGTGCCCAAGCGGCGGTATTTCTTGCCCTCAGGCGGCTTTGGCAGGTCAAGTCCGCGCCGTTGCCAACCAATCAGGCCATCCTTGTTGGCGGTGAAATAGGTGTGCAGGGTTGTCAGCCTTTCACGTTTTTTTTCGTCTTCCACGCTGTTTGAAAGTGCCTCAATATATACCAGCAACTCCTCAGTTTTTTTTGAGTAAAGCAGGCGGAAAATCTCTTTTGCCATGACAGGGTCACTGACATTCTCACGGATTGCTTTGTTTCTGTGAAAGGTGTCAAGCTGAAAAATCACCGTTTCATCGGTTAGGCTCTTCTTAATCCAACTGGCGCCGTCACCATTCAGAATGCGGGTTTCAACCTCGTCAACACAGTAGGTTTCGGCGATTTTCCCCTCTTTACGACGGACAAATTCGTTGATGCTCTCAAAATTGGCGGCGGCAACTTTGTTGGTCAGTTTGTAGCGGCTTTCACCGATCTTCTCGGAACCATCATAGGCGATAGCAACCTTCATTTCTTTTGCCCTGCCATACTCTTCACGGGACTTCCCCTGCAAATGAAGCCATATCCCGTCCTGCTCTTCAAACAGCACCTTACTTTCCAGCTTGCCGATTCCTTTATTTACGGCGGCAAGCTTGGCGGACACTTGTTCCTGCTCGTCAATGCGGTTGCCCAGCTTCTGTACGACATTCCATGCCGCCGTATGGCTGATGGTCTGTCCGGTCATTTCGCTCACAGACTGCGCCGTACGGCGATATGTTCCCGCACAGGCTGCCTCAGCGATCTGCGCCGACAGCAAGCCGCTCATAAAACCGATGCCGCTGATCCCCAACGCTTCATCCAGCAAATATACAAAGCTTTTTGTCCCATCTTCGTTTTTGCGCTCGTATATTGCCCGCTGATACTCCACCTCACCCATTACCGTCTTGATGACCGTTTTCTTTTGTCCTTTGTGGCGGTATACCGTACGGTCTCGGTCTGCCATCAGTTCTCTATCCCATTTTTCTAATTGCGCTTTTAGCGCCATACGCCCAAGTTCATAACACTTCCTGCAAATTTCTTGCTCCAAACTGTTGAAATCTACACTGTTTTCCGCTACAATCATCATGCATACACCTTTCAGTCAATGGTTTCTTGTTAATCCCATTTTACTGATTTTCGTATGCAGGGGGAAGTGGGTATCC
>JAQUHC010000013.1:13803-23380 GCA_028683785.1 Oscillospiraceae bacterium | reverse complement strand
GGGCTTTTTTAGCATCCGCACCTGCCAGTTCTGTATTTATTCTGTCTGCCGTTGTGATATTCCTTTGGTTTTTAAGGCAGTCAATAAGCCTTATGAAAATATGGCTTAGAGCACGAGTATCGTCAAGAGCACGGTGATGGTTGAAATCACTGTAACCCAGATGTGCGGCAACAGTATCCAGCTTATGGTTTTTAAGCTCAGGGTACAACGCCCTGCAGATTGGAAGCGTGTCCAACGAGGTAAATAAATACTTCATAGAGCAACGTTTTGATGCAGCTTTTATAAAGGATGTATCAAAAGGCGCGTTATGAGCTACCAACACCTCGGTATCCCCGCAAAACGAATAAAACATCTCAAGAGCCTGTTTTTCGACCGGTGCATCCTTAACCATATCATCGGTAATACCGGTTAATTCGGTTATTTTTTTTGAAATAGGGCATTCGGGATTTACAAAGGTTGTAAAGCTGTCAAGTACTTCACCATTACACACATGAAGCGCACCTATCTCGGTAATCCTATCGTTTTGGGCGTTTAACCCGGTCGTTTCAATATCAAAAACAATGAAATCGCCGTCCAATGATTCGGTTGAGCCGCCCTGCACTATGTCCAGGCTATCATTTATGTAATAAGCCTCTATACCGTAAAGAACCTTTATATCCTTTCCCATCTTTTTGATCTTGGCGGCTGTATTCATTGCATCGGGAAAGGCCTGAGCTACGCCGTGATCGGTTATTCCAACCGCCTTGTGCCCCCATTCAGCCGCCCGCATGATAATAGATTCGGTGTCGCTCACCGCGTCCAATGCTGACATTTTTGTATGCATATGCAGTTCAACCCGCTTGTTGACTGCGTTATCCTGCTTAACATATTGTGAAACAACCGACAGAGATTTTGGGTTCATAACATTATCGTTTGCATATCTGTCGTATTCGTATATACCCGAAGCCAAAAGACAGGTGCCGTTTTCAACATTGTCAAGGGCTTCGATTTTTGATTTATCCCTCTTTGTATCCATCCAGAGAATTAATGTTATTGAATTGGTTTGGTCGGTTATTTTAAATGTATAACGTAGCTTAGCACCGTCACGGAAGACACGCATTTCATTATAAAACACCCTACCCCATACCGTATATGTACCGCCGTATGGGTCCAGCTCGGACAGGGCTGTCGGCCGCTCAAGAATTTGGCTGCCGAAAAGCGGTCTTGCCGTTTCGAGATATATAGGAAGTCCGTCAATCGGGGGTTTTGAGGCATCGTCAGGTTTTTTAGGCTTTATGGTTTTGCCAGAAGCAGGATTGCTTTCAGTCTTTATCAGCTTTGAGGCTGTCTGCTGTGCAAGTAAAGCAGCATCGCGTTCGGCATCCTCCATTAACAGTCGATATTCCTCGCTGTCGATATTAGCATGGGTTATACCCTTAAATTCTATATTGACCGAACATCCAAACACCGTTTTTATCAGCTGCTCCAACACCTTGTCTGTTTTGGTTGCAAGTATTATATCAAGTCCTCCGTGAGCAAGGTTTATCTGCATTATACCGTCTTGATAATTACACTCAGCATCTTCAAATGTTCCGTTTACTGCCGCAACCTTGCGCTTTAATAATGACATAATTGTATTGAAACAATCGTTGCACAGAGTTTCTTTTGGGTATTGCGGCTCAATTGTGACAGATGCATTCAGAGCCTGAGCAACCGCCGATTCTATCGCCTGTATTTCATTTATATCCACAAAAACAGGAAAAGTCAGCTTGGCAAACAGAGCCCCGCTGCTTTGATTTATCTCAATATAATTCACCGTTGCAAATTCACATGCAGACGGTAACAATTCTGATTTTATATGTTTCCCGAAAACGTCATAAAAACTTTTATTATCCATTTAAATCTCCATTAGCGTGATAGCTTTATCACGCTGTCTCCATTTTACTAAAGCGTATCGATTTCTTTCATCAGCTCTTCCACGGCAGAATCTTCATCCACCGTCCTTACGACCTCTCCCTTTCTAAATATTGCCACCTTACCCTTACCGCCGGCTATGCCGACATCGGCTTCACTTGCCTCCCCCGGTCCGTTGACAATACAACCCATAACAGCCACCGTTATGTTTTTTTTCACATCGCGTAACCGTTTTTCTACCTCTTGGGCTATATTAATCAGATCAACTCCTGTTCTGCCGCATGTCGGACATGAAACAAGTGTTGCACCCTCGTTGCGCAATCCGATACCGCGTAAAAGGTCGTGCGCCGCCTCAACCTCATGCTGTGGGTCGGCGGTCAAGGATATTCTTATGGTATCCCCAATTCCGTGTAGCAGCAGTGCACCTATGCCTGCAGCCGATTTAATCATCCCCATCTTCCTGGTTCCGGCCTCTGTCACTCCGAGATGGAGCGGATAATCACATGCACCTGCAACCAGCTCATATGCAGCCACCATTGTTTGAACATCGGATGATTTTATTGATATTACGATATCGTTAAAATCATACTTTTCAAGAAGAGAGGCATGATACATCGCGCTGTCTCGCATGGCTTCCGGAGTCGGATGCCCGTATTTAGCAAGTATATCGCGTTCAAGGGAACCCGAATTTACACCGATTCGAATGGGTATACCGCGGCGACGACATTCATCCGCAACTTCTTTTACCTTGTATTCACCCCCGATATTGCCGGGATTTATACGAATTTTATCAACACCAGCCGCAGCAGACTCGATAGCAAGCCTATGGTCAAAATGAATATCGGCAACAATAGGAATAGAAACAGCCTCTTTTAATGCAGAAATCAACCGCACCGATTTTAAATCGGGGATTGCAGCTCTTAAAAGTTCACATCCCGCCTCCTCCAAACGCCTTGCCTGTTCTACCCCTGCCCTTATATCGTGAGCAGGTGTGTTAAGCATGGTTTGAACTGAAACAGGGTTGTCCCCTCCGATTTTAAGTCCTCCGGCATTTACCACCCGGGTTTTTCGCCTTGAAATCATTTAAGTGTCTTCCTTTTATATTGAAAATTAGCCACCCGTTATCATCCGGGAAATATCGCTGAATGTTACAAAAACCATCAGCAGAAGCAATAATATCAACCCTATAATATGCACCATGCCTTCATATTTCGGATTGACCGGTCGTCTGAAAATCCCTTCATATATTAAAAATATAAGTCGTCCGCCGTCCAATGCAGGCAGGGGGAGCAGGTTGAATATACCGACATTGACGGTGATAAGCACCACCAACATTAAAAGGTCGGATAGACCTTCGCGCATATCTCCATTTTCCACAACCCCGACCACAGCATCACCTATGACTCCAACCGTACCGACAGGTCCGGACAGCTCATTAAGACCGTATTTTCCGGTAACTATGTCCCCCAGACTTCGCCAAACCAAGGTAGCGACCGAATATTCCATTTTAGCCGCCTGAGTAATTGTGGTTAAGGGTGTACGCCGGATACCTTTTACTGAAAAATCATAAATTAATATCTGTCTTCCGTCTTCTTTTTTTATTTCAAATTGAATATCTTTCAGTTTGACCTTTTTGGACTTATTATCAGCTTGTCGACGGACAACCATATCCATAATGCCGTCTTCATCACTTTGCATGAGTATGACAATATCCTTATCGGTTACAACACCCTTGCCGTTAATGCTCAATATCCTGTCGTTTACACGAAGACCGGTTTTATATGACGATGCATTTTCCGCGAAACCGCTAATGACGGTACTCGAAAAACTCACATTCCCTTTTGAGTCGGGTTTCATACACGCGGCATATATAGTTAAAAGCAAAACAAAACCCAGAACAATATTCATAATCACGCCCGAGACGATTATAACAATACGGCGCCATACCTTTTGGCTGCCGAATGAACGAGGATGTTCGCTTTCCTCATCCTCCCCTTCCATGGCACAAAAACCGCCAATCGGAAAAAGGCGCAATGAATATGCAGTTTCCTTTTTACCAAACTTAAATATCTTTGGCCCCATGCCAAGTGCAAATTCATTTACCTTGACGCCCATTAATCTTGCAGCCAAAAAGTGTCCGAGCTCATGTACAAAAATTATTATACCGAAAACAAAAATAGCAGCCAGTATCTTGCCTATCGTAACCAAAATGTCTATAATTCTCACCTCTTGATTTTTTTCGCGGAGGATAATGTCTTTTCCCGAACAATTTTATCGGTTTGCAGAATTTGTTCCAATGAACCGTTTGCTACGGGTATTTCATATTCAAGTGATTGGATTACCAACTGCCCTATATCTGTAAAACCGATTTTTCGGTCTAAAAAGAGTGATACCGCAACTTCGTTAGCGGCATTTACAGCCGCAGGTGAAAGTCCGCCGCGCTTTATTGCTGTTTTGCAGGCATCTATGCATACAAAGGTTTTATAGTCCGGCGGATAAAAACTCAAGGAGTATTTTGTCAGGTCCAATTCTTTTACCTCGGTATTTACCCTAAGTGGCCAGGTAATTGCATATTGTATGGGTATTCGCATATCAGGAACACCAAGCTGCGCAATCACTGAATTATCCTTATATTCGACCAAGGAATGCACAATACTCTCGCGGTGTATCAGAATATCTATGTTTTCCGAGTCGATATTAAATAACCAATGGGCCTCTATCAATTCTAATCCTTTATTCATCATGGTGGCCGAATCTATTGTTATTTTAGCTCCCATTCTCCAATTTGGGTGGCTTAATGCCTCTGTGGTGGTAACCGCTTTAAGCTCTTCTATGGTTTTGCCGAAAAACGGCCCTCCCGATGCTGTAAGGATCAAGCGCTTTACAGCTCGATTTGGCGGAGCTCCCTGAATACATTGAAAAATAGCAGAATGTTCGCTATCAACAGGGAGAATATTAACCCCGCAACGAGCCGCAGTTTTCATTACAACCTCTCCACCGGCCACCAGGCTTTCTTTGTTTGCAAGAGCAACATGATGTCCGGCTTCCATTGCGGCAATTGTCGGGCAAAGTCCCACCATCCCGACAACAGAATTGAGTACCAAATCAGTGTCGACGGCGGCGGCTTCACATAATCCGTCCATGTCGGACATGATTTTTACGGACAGATCCCCCACCCTGACTTTTAGGTCATCGGCCGCCTTTTTATCAAACATAACTGCCATCGACGGTTTATACTGCCTAATCTGTTGCTCCATTAATTTAGAATTTGAATGGGCGGCAAGCGCCGTGACAGTGCAACCGAGCCGCTTGGCAACATTCAGTGACTGTCTGCCTATTGAACCTGTTGAGCCAAGTATAGTAATGCGTTTTTTCACGCTGCTCAAATCATTATAATTCGTCAATATTTGAACCTGCCTTTCCCGAAATACCATACCTTTTAATAAAATTAGTATTAAACAATTAAAGGCAGATAGTGAACCAAAAGATAAAAAAACGGAACCGAAAGAAGCATACTGTCAAACCTGTCAAGTATTCCTCCGTGCCCAGGCATTATACTACCAAAATCCTTGACGCTGTTCTGTCTTTTTATTAATGAAGCAAACAGATCCCCGGGTACCGACAACAGGGCGCATATAAATGCAACAATCGCAAGCTGCCATAATACCACGGTTGCCGTATCTTTCAGGAAATAATACTGATAAATCATGCCGGCGGCAACGCTGCTTAACACCGAAATTATTAACCCACCGACAAGCCCCTCAACCGTTTTCTTGGGGCTGATGTTCGGGCATAATTTATGACGGCCAAAGAATGTGCCGACAAAATAAGCCCCCATATCACACATCCAAGGCATTATTATGGCGATTATAACATAAAAAAGCCCGTGCCGAACGCTGAAGATACGAAGATAAGCAAGACATGAAAATGCAACGGGGAAAATCAACGACATAAGGAATGCAAAGCTAATACACTCGATTGATTGTGTTTTATAAGTGATAATTTGTATACATACCATTTCCGATATATATACAAACAGGATAATCAAAATAGGAAGATAAGAATTAAATAAATAAAAAAACGGAACCGATGCTGCGAATATTACCGAAGTTACAAAAATACTGCGATGCATTTTAAAATGTGTGGCTATCAACAGCTCATACATTGCCATTGCACATATTAAAGACACAGCAACGGTAATAGCAATCGGCGGTAAAACCAGAACAACCAAGAGCAGAGCAATACCGATAATACCGGTAATAATTCTCGATTTCATTATACCCCTCCAAACCGGCGATTTCGTTTTGCATATTCCGCCAATGCTTTATCAAGGTCTGCCGGTTTAAAATCCGGCCATAAAATATCCATAAAAACATATTCTGCGTATGCCGATTGCCAAAGGAGAAAATTAGATATCCGGTATTCTCCGCTGGGACGAAGAATTAAATCAGGGTCTGGTTGACCGGCGGTATACATATGTGCAGTAAGTTGCTCATCACTGATATCATCCGGTGACAACCTACCCTGAGCAACCTCCATAGCCAGTCGCCGCGCCGCCTGAGCAATTTCCTCTCGACCTCCGTAATTGATGGCGATATTAAGACAAAGACCTGTTTTGTCCTTTGTCAGTTCCTCTGCCTCCCTCATTAATTCAATTATTTCGGGCGAAAGCGGAGTGAAATCTCCTATAAAACAGGTTTTAATATTTTCTTTTCTAAAATCGGTTATGGATTCATTAAGATACTCTTTGAAAAGCTTCATAATACCGTCAACTTCCGATTTTGGGCGTTTCCAATTTTCGGTTGAAAATGCGTAAACGGTGAGATATTTTATACCGCATTTTCCGCAATATTTTGTAATGTTGCGGAAGGTTTGGGCGCCGTAACGATGCCCCGCAGAACGCGGAAGTGACCGCTTTTTCGCCCAGCGACGGTTACCGTCCATTATTATGCCTATATGAACAGGAAGAACATCAGGCTGTTTCTTTTGTTTGTGAAAAAAAAGCAAACACTTCACCCCAGACAATCAGAGAAAAATAACATGAGAGGCGGACATAAGTCCGCCCCGCCCCTGGCAAATACAGAGGAATATTCACTCAACCATTTTGGTGTGAGCGTTGATAAACATACTTCGGTCCAAAATAATTAAACCTTAGATCTCCATTATTTCCTTATCCTTGTTTAATGCGACATCATCAATCTCTTTGCAAAATCTGTCGGTCAAATCCTGTGTCCTTTTTTCTGCCGTCTTAAGATCGTCTTCGGTAATTTCGTTCTTCTTTTTTAAATCCTTAAGCTTATCAATGGTGTCACGGCGTATTGAACGGATCGCGATCTTGCTCTCCTCGGCATATTTATATATGCCTTTTACCAACTCACGGCGGCGCTCCTGAGTAAGAGGGGGAAATATAAGGCGAATAACACTGCCGTCGTTTTGCGGATTGATACCGATATCCGAGGCTTGAATGGCTATTTCAATAGCCTTGATTATTGATTTATCCCAAGGCTGTATCAAAAGGGTTCTGGCTTCAGGTACAGATACTGCTGCCACCTGATTAACAGGGGTAGGAACATCATAGTAATCGACAGTCACCTTATCAAGAACGGCAGGATTTGCCCGACCTGCTCTGATGCTCGCATATTCACCGACAAGTACCTGGATGGTTTTCTTCATTCTTTCTTCCGCATGAGAAATCACCGTATTCATTACTAATTTGCCTCCTTTACCATTGTTCCGATTTCTTCGCCGTTTATGGCGCGTATTATGTTTTCAGGGTCGTCAATATTAAACACAAGAATCGGGATACTGTTATCCTTACAAAGAGTTGCGGCGGTGGAATCCATGATTTTTAATCCGCGGTTAACCAGGTCAAGATATGACAGAGACTTGAAGCGGGTTGCACGCGAGTTTGTTTTTGGATCACTGTCATAAACCCCGTCAACCATACTGGCTTTGAGAATAATATCTGCTTCTATTTCGGCAGCACGCAAAGCCGCCGCCGTATCTGTTGAAAAGAAAGGAT
This sequence comes from Oscillospiraceae bacterium, assembly GCA_028683785.1. GTDB lineage: Bacteria > Bacillota > Clostridia > Oscillospirales > Acutalibacteraceae > Avimonas. The sequence continues at coordinate 15,465 of JAQUHC010000013.1, read as the reverse complement.
TGCCTGTTCCGCAGGCGAAAATAACCACTCTGCCTTTTTCGAAATGCCGTACAGCCCTGTTTCGGATATACGGTTCTGCTATCTGGTTCATTGTGATTGCGGTCTGTACCCGTACAACGCAGTCAAGCTGTTCTAAAGCATCGGCAAGAGCCAACGCGTTTATGGTGGTTGCAAGCATCCCCATATGATCAGCGCGTGTTCTGTCCATCTGGCCGCTTGTTCTCCCCCGCCAGAAGTTTCCCCCTCCGACAACTATTCCGATTTCAACTCCGGCATCGGCGCAAACCTTGATTTCTTTACAAATTTTTAGCACCGTATCAAAATCTAATCCGAATTTGCCATTACCGGCAAGTGCCTCACCGCTGAGTTTTAATAAAACTCGCTTATATACAGGTTGCATCAAGTCACATCCATTTCCTGTAATCCGAGATATAATGTCGGATATATTAAATTATTATAGCTTCTTGTGTTGGATATTTTTACTAACAAGAATGTTTAGTATTATTTTACACCATAACACAGGTCATGTAAAGTCGGTTATGGTCAAAGTTTAAAATATATTCATAAGAATATCCAGATTTTAATGGGAAAAGGGAGACTATCCTGACGGTTCGTCTCCCCTGCAATAAAATATAAAAGTTAATTGATCATCCCTGCAACTTCGTCAGCAAAATTATCCTCACGCTTTTGCAATCCTTCGCCCTTTTCAAAACGAACAAATTCGGCAACCGTCATCAAACCGCCCGACTTTTTAGCCATATCATCTATATATTGCTTAACCTTAATATCGCCGTTCTTAACGAAAGCCTGCTGCATCAGACAGTTATTCTCATAATACTTGCCGATACGCCCATCCACCATCTTGTTAATAATCTGTTCCGGTTTGTTTGAGTTTTTAGGGTCATTTTTAATTTGTGCAACAAGTATTTCCTTTTCTTTTTCTATAACTTCGGCCGGAACAGACTCTTTGTCCAGATAAGTGGCACTAAGAGCGGCAATCTGCATTGCAACATCCTTACCGCATTCCTGAAGTTCATCTGAAGCGGAGGCTTTTTCATCAGCATCAAAGCGAACCAAAACGCCTATCCGCCCGCCGCCGTGGACATATGATACGATATCCCCTTCATAACGGACAAAACGGCGTATGCTCAGATTTTCACCAATAACAAGAATTTTTTCACGGAGGGCATCCGCAACGCTCACAGTACCTTCATATTTTGTGTCGAGCAATACTGCAACATCGGCGGGATTTGTGTCGACTACGATTTCAGCTAACTTTTTGACAAATAACTGAAAATCCGCATTTTTGGCAACAAAATCTGTTTCGGAATTAACTTCAATTACAGCACCGACTTTTTTATCATCATCAACATAGGCATAAACAAGACCCTCGGCTGCGATGCGACCGGATTTCTTTTCTGCCGCCGCAAGTCCTTTTTCACGAAGTATCTCTATTGCTTTATCCATATCACCGTTGGTCTCGGTCAATGCTTTTTTACAATCCATCATTCCAACGCCTGTTTTTTCGCGCAGAGTCTTCACATCATTGGCTGTAAACGCCATGGTAGATCCATCCTTTCTATCAATACACAATCATAGCCTTGATATGGATGTACCGATTTGCACATCCATATCAAGGTTTTTATTTTTTTGAATAACTCT
>JAQUHC010000013.1:0-13793 GCA_028683785.1 Oscillospiraceae bacterium | reverse complement strand
CTCGCTTTTTTCTGCGGCTTCTTCTTTTTTGGCAACCGGCTCTTCAGCTTTGGTTTCAGATTCTGCAGCTTCATCGGCTTCCGCGTCTTCTTCGGTAGCAGACACTTGCTCACCCTGACGACCTTCAATGATAGCATTTGCCATGGTTGCAGAAATCAGTTTAACCGCACGGATTGCGTCATCATTGCCCGGTATGATATAATCAATTTCATCTGGGTCGCAGTTTGTATCAACAACTGCGACAACCGGTATGCCCAGCTTGTGAGCTTCTGCAACCGCAATCTTTTCCTTGCGGGGATCGATAATAAACAATGCGCCGGGAAGCTTTTTCATATCCTTAATTCCACCCAAGAATTTCTCAAGCTTTTCAATTTCATGGTTAAGCTTGATTACTTCCTTTTTGGGAAGAAGATCAAATATCCCGTCGGTTTCCATCTTTCTGAGCTGACTCAGACGAGAGATACGACCACGGATTGTGTTGAAGTTTGTAAGCATACCGCCAAGCCAGCGGGCATTGACATAATGCGCGCCTGCTCGGGTTGCTTCCTCCCGAACAGAGTCCTGCGCCTGCTTTTTTGTACCTACAAATAAAACAGTTTCATCATTTGCCGCCAGTTCGCGCACAAACATATACGCTTCCTCAAGCTTGCGGACAGTTTTTTGCAGGTCAATGATGTAGATACCGTTGCGCTCAGTAAAAATATAGGGTGCCATTTTGGGGTTCCAGCGTCGGGTCTGATGTCCAAAATGGACACCTGCCTCTAACAGCTGTTTCATGGATACTACTGCCATTAATAATTTCCTCCTTGGTTTAACCTCCGCAGAATCGGATACAAAGCAACCGCAATAAACGGCACCAAAGCATAATTCCGCGTGTGATTTTGTAACTGCGATATTATACCATGTAAACATAAACTCTGCAAGCAAAAAATTTCAGAGTATATATTTCATATTGTTATATATTGTTACCATATTTTGTGATTTTTAATTTGTGTTATGCATTATGCTAATTTAATTTATAAACTATGATTCTTTACTTGTTTCGGGCAGCTGCAAAATATAATTACCTTTACCATCTGCTACAATCTGAGGTACCTGACCATTCCATTTTGCTATGTACTTATCCATTAAGATGGCATCTGATAATTCTTTGGTGAGCAACTTATTTGCTTCGGCTTCAGACTTTGCCTTAATCAGCTTAGCCTCAGCTTCGGCTTGGGCTATCGTCAAAGCAACCTTCTTATCAGCTTCAGCTTTTTCCACTGCCTTTTGATTTTCTATTTGTTGTGTTTCAAGCTTCTTTTGTGCCAACTGCTTATCTTCAAGTGCCTTGTTATAAGCATCTTCAAAATCAATATTGCCTATATTTACAGCCACGATTTGAACCGTATCTTTACCGTATTTTTCATCAAGGGTATCCTGCAATGTATCCTTGACCATGGGTTCAATCAATCCGCGATTAACCACCTTATCGGTCGATAATTTAACGCTGCCGGTTTTTAATGCTGAGTGTGTAAGGGTATTGGATACAAGGTTGTTCTTATAGTCGGCGACATTGGCAAAAACGTATGCCGACTTTTGCGGATTAATACGATATGATACCACAACATCCTCCATAAACACATTCGTATTCTCGGCGGTTACCGACCATACCTTGTCTTTAAAGGTTATATCCTGCTGTTTATTGTTGACTTCTTCGATGCTCTGTATAAGAGGTAATTTAAAATGAAACCCTGCCTGGAGTGTTGTTTGATCGATCTGCCCGAAAGTTGTTTTAACTCCGGTATACCCGGTGGGAATTATGGTAAAAGTTGAGGAGGTAAACATCAAAACAACACCTATAATTGATAAAACAATTGCAACACTATGCTTGCCTTTTTTATTCTCATTCTTAGCTGTAACTGCCGAAACAAAACCAAAAGTGACGCCTCCCGCCAATATAAGAAAACCGATGAGTAAAATTGCTAAATTCATTATCAATATCATCCTTTCGCAGAAATCTTTATCTATCTCTAATCACTCAATAAATAAGTCATCAGTATATAGTATAAGTTACGGTGGAATTTATGTCAATAATTGCTCGTTCCAAAAAAATGAAAATTTCTGCTTTTTTTAATGAAAAGGATGCTGTTTCGACAAATTTCTGCTATACTATATTATTGACATAATACAATACTCCAGTCCTGGAAACGGGGAATTATCTTATGAAATATGCAGTTGTGCTGTGCGACGGCATGGCAGACACAAAAAGCGATATTCTGGGAGGCAAAACTCCTATGGAGCTGGCCGAAAAGCCGATCATGGATTGGCTTGCTGCTAACGGAGAAGTAGGGATGGTACAGACCATACCCAAAGGAATGTCACCGGGCAGCGATGTTGCAAACCTAACGGTTATGGGTTATGATGCAGAAAAATATTATACAGGTCGTTCACCGTTTGAAGCCGCCAATATAGGGATTGAGCTTGGCCATGATGATTTGGCATTTCGATGCAATCTTGTAACCCTGTCGGAGGATGAGGAATATTCCGATAAAACCATGGTGGATTATTGTGCAGGAGACATTCATACAAATCAAGCCGATAAAATCATTCGGGATGTTCAGTTGGCTTTCGGGAGCGGCGACTTTAACTTTTATACCGGTACGGCGTACAGGCATTGTATGGTCTGGCATGGGGGCAAACACATACCGGGGGCTCTAACTCCTCCACACGATATCACCGGACAAATAATCGGAGGTCATCTCCCGCTTCAACCCGAGGCCGCTCCTTTACTCGATATGATGAAAAAAAGTGTGGATGTTTTGAAAAACCACCCTGTCAATATAGAGCGGAAAAGAGCCGGATTAAAGCCTGCAAACGCAATATGGTTATGGGGGCAGGGGAAAAAGCCATCATTAGAACAATATAATAGCCTTTTTTCGGTTGACGGCGCTGTAATTTCGGCTGTTGACCTGATTAAAGGAATGGGGCGCATCGCTGGCATGAAGGTATGTGAGGTTGAAGGCGCAACAGGTTATATTGACACAAATTATCAAGGTAAGGTATCTGCGGCTGTTAATGAGCTTAAAAGCGGGCGGGATTTTGTATATATTCACCTTGAAGCACCGGATGAATGCGGACATCGGGGCGAGGCGGAAAACAAGGTAAGAGCAATCGAGGAGATAGATAGCCGAATACTTAAACCGCTTATAAATCAACTTGAAAAAATGGGTGAATTCAAGATTATGGTTCTTCCCGACCACCCCACCCCGCTTGCGACCCGCACCCATTCCGACTCTCCAGTCCCCTACCTGATATATTCAAGCAATATTAAGACATCATCGGGGGTAAACAAATTCACCGAAGAGACTGCATCCAAAACCGGAATTCATATTAAAGACGGGCGCAATCTAATCAGACAGCTTTTAAATGAATAACAAATCGGGCGGGGAAAACCCCGCCCGATATTTTATATTAACCTTATTTTACGGTTAAAAACGCGCTATAGCCAACCGGCTCTGTTTTCCCGTAATATACCCATACATCGTCATAACCTGATATGCGAATTGTGGACTTGAATTCACGAACACCCAAGGTATTATCAAATTTCATATCAATTACGGCAGAAAGATCAGATGCCTTAATTTTGTCTAACGATGCTTTTCTTCCGTTTAAGACAACCTTAATTTTTTGGGCGGACATTGACCAGCTTCGATCGGATGGCCTGTTGACAACAAGGGTATTGCCGGATGTTAAGGTCAAATCCAGAGATTTTGACGAAAAGCTGCTCATATTTAATGAAACAGTTACCTCGGTTGTTCCGTCAATAACATTTATACCCTCAGGGATATTAAGTGGAATTACCTTCTTTTTATCATTTAGACTGAGCTGATTATAATCGAACTTGGCTATTGTGGTTATTTCCTGAACAAAGGCGTCAACCTGTTCGGGAGCGCCGAGAATGTCAATCGAGGAGGGCGACATGGTGATAAAATTCTTCATGCCCTTCAATCCGTCCGGCGTGTTATCAAGGGTATAATTAAAGCGGATTGTTTTCTTTATATTAACTGGGACGGCCACATTTACCTTGTTATCTCTGTCAACCAACCCCACATAAACACATAAATCGGTATCAACCTCATTGCCGTCAATATCGTATGCGGTAAGCGATGCCGTGAAGGATGTGACCTCCGTGATGACACCAGGTTTATCAACCTTGGCAGTAACCTTTGAAATTTGGCTGACAATCGATTTCGGACCTTCGATTGATATTGTGTTATTTTCTACCCCCGGAGCGTGAATAACAGGTCTTCCAAGGCTGAGTCCTGTTTTCTCGTCTACCTTTATACCGGTAACATCGGTTTCCATAGGCACGATTGTGCTCCAAGAATAGTCACAAAATATACTGGTGGTTCGGGGCGATATATCAGGGGTTATGTTGTAATCCGTTTCTGTACCGTTTTTTGACGCAGTGAGCCTGATAGGCCATTCGCCTACACCCTTTATGTCGTTGTAGTCCCCTTCTACTTTAATATCTTGCTCGCCGAGTTTGTTTATGACAAACCAGCTTCCGGTAACCTTTACATTAACCTTTGGATTGGCCCCCGTAAATATCCTAAGACCGGTATTACCGGCATATGTGCCATCAAGACTGAGGTTGGCGGTGGTGGAAATAATTGTTTCGCTGGCGCTGTTCATGGTGTGAACAGCCGCCCATATAGCAACTGCAGATATGATAGAGAAAAATAAAATCAACTTCTTGTTATGAAGGAGGCGATTTAGTGATAGTTTCCCTTTCATTTGGATTTCCTCCTCCAAAACAGCTTTTTAGTTTTTACCTCTCCATTCTTATCCCGACGGCTTCTATCCCAGAGCATACCGTTTTCAAGGGCGACACGCAGTGCTTCCATGGTATAGTTGCGCTTGAGTACACCGCCGACCGCCATTGATATTATGCCGGTTTCCTCGGAAACAATTACAACAATGGCATCGGAATTTTCGCTCATGCCGACACCTGCTCGGTGCCGTGTTCCGATTTCTCTGCTTATTTGCGGGTTATCGGACAGCGGCAATATGCATCCTGCCGCATGTATATTACCGTCACGCATAACAACCGCTCCGTCGTGCAGAGGAGCTTTATTATAAAAAACATTGCTGATAAGCTCGGGTGTTGCTTCCGCATTTAATATCGTACCTGTATTTATGATTTCGCCCAGTTTTGTTGTTCTTTCAAAAACAACCAATGCGCCCATTCTCTGTTTCTGCAATCCCTCTAATGCGGAGCATACCGCAGAAATAGACTTTTGCCAGCGCTTTATTTCCTTCTCGGTTTCTTCATCACTCATCCCGAAAAAGTTGGTCGGGGAGATTCTTGAATGCGCCATATGTTCAAGCGCACGCCGAATTTCAGGCTGAAAAATTATAATCAATACAATTAAGCTGTTGTTTAAAACAGTTTTAAGTAAGTAATACATAGTCTTAAGGTCAAGCAGCATTGCCGCAAGAAAGGCCAGAATGAAAATGAGGATACCCTTTAACAGTTGCTCGGCACGCGAATCCCGGACAAGCTTTATGGCACTGTATATTAAAAAAGCTACCAAAATTATATCAAGTGTGTCTCTGAACCAGTCGATGGAACGAAGAAACACAAGGATATTATTCCATACTGTTGAGAGAAACTCGTTCAATATAATTCATCCCTTCATCAACGTCCAAGATTAAAAACCAAAACTATTAATACTAATCTCAGTTTATATTTTATCATAAATCATAATTAATGCAAATATAAAAATGCACAAAGTCCGATGCGATAATAAAGTAACGATTAACATAATACTTATCATACTAATTTAATTTATAAGCATAGAAAATATCCGAGCCTATTATGATATTTCCATATATTTGTTTTAAATTAATATTAGATACTTTCAATTACCTTGCATACATATTGAGCATCCCGAAAGGTTGTAAATTTCGAGGGAGCAAGCCTTACCGTACCTGTTTTAATGGTGCCAAAACTACGGTGGGCGCAGGGAGCACAGTGAAGACCTGCACGAACGGCAATACCCTTACTTGCCAACACCTGTGCCGTTTCCTCGCTTTGATGCCCCTTAAGGTTAAAAGAAAGAACAGGAGCCAAATTAATTAAATCCGGACAAGCTGTGTAAAGTATTACCTCCTTTGTTTCGGAAAGTCGCCGGTAGATATATTTCATAATATTTATTTCATGCTCAGCTATGCTATCAGCCCCATTTTTCTTAACAAATTCAATTCCCGCATGTAATCCGCATATTCCGGCGGTATTCAGAGTGCCGCTTTCAAATCTGTCGGGCAGTTCTCCGGGTTGATTGAGCTCTAAGGAAAGGCTGCCGGTCCCCCCCTCTATCAGGGTGGGCAATTGAAAATCGCTGTTGCAAACAAGCATTCCAACACCCATAGGACCGTATAATCCTTTATGCCCCGGAACACAAAGATAATCAATCGAGTCATTATTCATATCAATAGGCAGCACGCCTGCACTTTGTGCCCCATCAACAACAAATTTAAGTCCATGTCTATGCGCCAGTTCTCCAATTTCCCGGATAGGAAGTCGTATCCCAAAAACATTAGAGGCATGAAGGCATATTATTGCACGGGTATCGGGTTTAATGCACCTTTGAAATGACTCTAAGGTTTTTGGGGTATCCCCCGGGGTTACACTTGCGATATCAAAAATTGGCTTATTTACAGAGATCGCATTTAACGGACGCATAACAGCGTTATGCTCCAAATCAGAAACTACAGCCCGTCCTCCGTATTTTAAAAGCCCTTTAATTACAATATTCAATGCAGTTGTGCAATTCTGAGTAAATATAACATTTGACGGATTTTCCAGGTTAAAAAAACTTGCCGCAGCCTCCCTGCAGCTATATATAGCTCGAGATGCAGCCAATGCCATTTGGTAGCCGCTGCGCCCCGGGTTTGCCCCATATATCGTCATGGCCTGTTGTACCGCACGTAATACACAGGACGGTTTCGGCCAGGTTGTTGCCGCATTGTCAAAATATATACAGCTTTTTGGTGTATTTTGAATCATGGACCATCATTCTTTATTTGCTTATCCCGTATACGCATCCCTGTCGATCGAAGCAGCCTTTCTGCCAGCTCATATTCGGAGGTTACCAGCAGGCAGTAGCCGCAGCCGTTTTGGACTGTCTCATCCGAAGAACGTATTATGAAAGCGCGGATACCATTCTGTTCAAGTATTGATTTACCCCTCATTGCATTGGTTATGGAGCTAACATAAAAACACAGACTACTCAATCATATCACCTCTTTTACTTCAATATATGCAGTTCCGACTCCTAAGGTCAAAGAGGCAAGCAAAAAGAAACGATATCCCCTTGTGGAATTATCGTTTCATTAGAAAATTATTCTGTAAAAAAAAGCAGACAAACAGCATGGGCTGCAATCCCCTCCCCTGTTCCGGTAAAACCAAGATGCTCCTCTGTTGTAGCCTTCACGCTTATTTGTGAAACATCAGCATCGCAAGCCTCAGCCAATCTGCACCGCATCTGTTCAATATAAGGTTTTAGTTTGGGAGCCTGTGCTATGACGGTGACATCTAAATTTCCCAGTTTACATCCGTTTACCCGGACGATTTTTGCAACCTTATGCAGAAGTGTTATACTGTCGGCACCTGAATATATTTTATCGGTATCCGGAAACATTTCGCCGATATCTCCCAAAGCGACCGCACCCAGCAGGGCATCCGCCGCAGCATGTGCAATAACATCAGCATCGGAATGCCCCAGCAGTCCTTTTTCAAACGGAATTTCTACCCCTCCGAGGATCAGCCGCCTGTCCGGGACAAGACGGTGCACATCATAACCGTGTCCGATTCGCATGAAATATCCTCCGATAATTCAATCATATTTTTAACATATGGTCAGCATCAGTGCCGCGTATATCAAGAATTCTTTGTGCCAATATTATATCCTCGGGCGTTGTTATTTTTATATTATCATATTCGGATTTTACCAGATAGATTTTATGTCCTATGGCTTCAACAAGCTGGCAATCATCTGTAAAGTCATTCCCGTTTACAGATGCGTTTTTCAATGCCTGCTCAAAAATTTTTCTTTCAAATACCTGAGGCGTTTGAACGTTCCACAAACTGCTTCTGTCAGGGGTGCCTAATATAAATCGGTTATCATCCGATATCTTTATGGTATCCTTGACCGGGACAGCGGCTGCCGCCCCGCCGTATTTCCATGAGCATTCAACCACCATATCTATTGTTTCAGGAGTTATAAGAGGCCGGGCTCCGTCGTGTATTGCATAATAATCGGCACTATCACCGATTGCATCAACCCCGTTGGAAACCGACTGCTGACGGGTTGAGCCACCGCATACTACGGCAAGCACCTTATCAAACTTATATTTTCGGCATATATCGGAAAATACCGACATATCCTCCTGCCTTGCGACAATAACAATCTTATGAACATTTTCGGTCTTTTGGAATGCGCTTACGGTTCGCGCAATGACCGGAACACCACCTAGTTGTAAAAGCTGTTTATGTGTTTCGCCCATTCTTGATGAGTTTCCTGCGGCTACAATAATTGCAGCAACACACCTATCATTATAATCAGGGTTTGATAACTCATATACCGTAATCGGTTTCACAAGCATCACTGCTCCTTTGAACCTTATTAGATAGAAATTTCATGCGCCATGTTATAAAGCTCAAAGTCAAAAGGTTTCTTCATACGCAATGCGACTTCTATATCATAGTCCAAAATGCTGTCATTTTGGGTAGCGACGACACGATTGCTTTTGCCTTCGATTAATAACTCAACCGCATGATATCCCATTTCACTTGCAAGAACACGGTCGCGTACCGAAGGTGAACCGCCACGCTGAACATGGCCAAGAATTGTTGCGCGGCTTTCAATTCCGGTGGATTTTTGAATTTCGTCCGCAAGTTCCATTACCCCACCAACCCCTTCGGCTACTACAACGATAAAATGCTTTTTCCCTGTTTGGGAGGTCATTTTCATCCGTGTAATAATATCACGCTCAAAATCGAATGGTACTTCAGGAACAATAATGCTGGTGGCTCCAACCGCTATACCTACATTAAGAGCAAGATATCCGGCATTACGCCCCATTACCTCTACCACACTGCAACGGTCATGCGACTGGGCGGTGTCTCTTAGCCTGTCCACCATGCCCATACAGGTGTTCATGGCAGTATCATATCCGATTGTATATTCACAGCATGAAATATCGTTGTCTATTGTGCCGGGTATACCGATACAAGGCATACCGTGGCGCGATAAATCCTGAGCACCCCGTAATGAACCGTCTCCCCCAATTACCACGACACCGTTTATTCCATTATCGTTGCAGACCTTAATTGCCTTTTGAATGCCTTCTTCTGTATTGAATTCGGAGCAGCGTGCGGTAAAAAGCATTGTGCCGCCGCGATGTATGATATCCGAAACACTTCTCAAATTCATAGGAAAAAGGTCGTTGTTTATTAAGCCGTTATAGCCGCGGTAGACACCAAAAACCTCTATACCCTTGAATAAAGCCGTCCTTGCAGCAGCACGCACGGCTGCGTTCATGCCGGGTGCATCCCCGCCGCTTGTTAATACGGCAATTCTCTTTAAAGCCACTAAAACCCACTCCTGCTCAAATACAAGTAAATAAGAATAATTATTTCAACCAACGAACAATATTATACACATGCGTTTTATAAAGTGCAAGCGACCAAACCAATATTGTTTATAAAGTCTAAAAATTAAAACATTTTAATTGATAAACACTACATTTTCTTCACCGAGTATTCGCTTCAGCTCGTCAAGCATTATCTGATTCGGCCATACCGCCATTGATTTTGGTGCGCGCATCAGCTTTCCGGTATCGTTAAACCTTATATACATTGGGGCACCGCCGTCAAATACAGAGGTAACCAGACAAGCCCGTTTATAGTCTTCTCCATTTGCGGATGTAACCCGCAGATACAGCCCGGTCGGAGTTTTTTTGTGAGATTTCTTCCCAGACTTTGCTTTGGAGTTGAGCTCTTCGGGTTGGGGCGGCGGTTCTATGCTGTCTACCAGCAACTTGGGCTCTTCTTCCTCTTTTATGCTTATCCTCCCCCGTGCCAAAACAACCTCTCCGGGTTTTAGCAGTGATGAATATCTGGTAAGCACCCTCGGAAATACCAATAGCTCGATAGAGCCGTATAAATCCTCGATTGTAGCATAAGCCATGATTGAATTGCTGCGTGTGCTTTTTTGCCTAACGCTGTCTATCATTCCAAACAAAGTCACATTATCTGAGTCCTTATAATCGCCGGTATCATCCTCGGCGGATGATAGAATACGATCTATACGGTCGATATGAGAATTGTTGTATAATTTTGAATACGGAGTCAGAGGATGCCCCGATATGTAAAGGCCGGTAACCTCCTTTTCCATTGCCAGAATATCGTTATATGAAAATTCCGGAAGGTCGGGAAGTTTAGGCTCCGGGTTTTCTTCCTCCCCCAGTGCATCAAACAAGCCTATTTGCCCTGCAAGGTTGCGCCGATTTTGCTCATCAAGCTGTGATAGTATGCTTTCCATGGATTGGAGCATCTGGCGGCGGTTGACGCCCAATTTATCCAGTGCTCCGCACTGGATAAGGCTTTCGAGAGAGCGTGAATTGAACTCTCTTTTTACGGAAATACGGCGGCAGAAGGAATAAAAGCTTGAATAGCTCCCCCCTTCTTCCCGCTCCCGTACAAGCTCGGTAATAAGTCCTTTGCCGAGATTTTTCACCGCCAGCAGTCCGAAACGGATACCATCCCCGCTTACGGTAAAATTTGCCCTGCTTTCATTGACCGAAGGCGGCAGAACTTTTATGCCCAGCCGCTCACATTCAGCGATATATCCCGCAACCTTTCCGCTGCCATCCAATATACTTGTTAACAGCGCGGCAAAGTATTCTTTGGGATAATGACATTTCAGATAGGCTGTTTGGTATGAAACCAACGCATATGCAGCCGCATGGGCCTTGTTAAAGGCGTAAGAGGCAAACGATGACATCTCGTTAAATACCTTTTCCGCCACCTTTTCGGAAACGCCGCGGCGTACACAGCCGTCGACCTCGACTACCCCGTTTTCGTTGATGAAGCCTTTTATAAAAATCTGACGTTCACGCTCCATAACATCATGCTTCTTTCTTGACATGGCGCGGCGCACGATATCAGCTCGCCCCAACGAATAACCTGCAAGCTCCCTGAATATCTGCATAACCTGCTCCTGATACACAATGCAACCGTTGGTAACCTCAAGAATGGACTTTAAAAGAGGATGGGCATAAAGAATCTGATCGAGATGATGATGATTGTTAATATATTTCGGTATAGAGTCCATCGGTCCGGGACGATACAACGCGATAACAGCAATTAAATCCTCAAAGCAGTCGGGGCCAAGACCGATAAGAACCCGCTTCATGCCTGCGGACTCAAATTGAAAAACCCCTTCTGTGTTGCCTTGGGACATCATTGTATATACTTCTTGGTCGTCAAGCGAAATTTTTTTTATATCAAAGCCAGGTATATTTTTACGGATCATCTTCTGGGCATCATCTATTACCGTCAGGTTTCTTAGCCCTAAAAAATCCATTTTGAGCAAGCCGAGTTCTTCAAGTATATTCATCGGATACTGCGTTGCAATAAGTTCCCCATTCATGCAAAGCGGCACATAATCGCTGACAGGCTTGTCGGTTATAACAACACCTGCTGCATGGGTGGAGGCGTGGCGCGGCATACCTTCGACCTTTTTTGCCATATCAAGAAGTCCCCTAACCTGCGGGTCGCTCTCATAGAGCTCACTTAATGGCTTTGACTGATTTATTGCCTTTTCAAGGGTCATTCCAAGTTCCCACGGCACAAGCTTTGCCGTTCTATCGGCGGTTGCATAGGGTAATCCCATTGCTCTTGCTACATCCCGTATTGCTGCCCGTGCCGCCATGGTTCCAAAGGTGACAATCTGTGCAACATGGTCTGAGCCGTATTTTTCTATTACATAATCAATCACAAGCTGCCGCTTTTCGTTGCAAAAGTCAATATCAAAGTCGGGCATACTGACACGCTCGGGGTTTAAAAATCTTTCAAACAACAGGTTATATTTGATGGGGTCAATACCGGTTATACCGATACAGTATGCGCACAGGCTTGCTGCACCCGAACCTCTACCCGGTCCTACCGGAATATCATGACTTTTTGCATACTGCACAAAGTCATTCACGATGAGATAATAATCGACATACCCCATCCTTTCAATGGTTTCCATTTCATATTCAAGCCGTTGAACCACATCGGATGACGGATTTTTTCCGTAAATGCGATGCATTCCCTCTCTGCATTGACGGCGAAAATATTTAACACTATCGCCGCCAGGTGCATTAAAGCTCGGAAGTTTTGTATTTCCGAATTCGAATTCAAGATTGCATCTGTCCGCTATTTTTTGGGTATTATCAAAGGCTTCGGGTATTTCCGGAAAAAGCGAACGCATTTCCTGCTCCGACTTCAGATAAAACTCATCGGTCTCAAACGACATCTTTGACGGCTCGTTAATGGTTGTATTTGTCTGAATGCAAATAAGAACCCGCTGTATACGCGAGTCTTCCTTGGTAAGATAATGAGCATCGTTGGTGCAAACCAGGGGTATACCGGTTTCACGCGACAGCTTAATAAGTTGTGGATTTATGGTGCGCTGTTCGTCCAGTCCATGATCCTGCAATTCGAGATAATAATTATTTCGCCCAAAAAGATTATCATACCGGACGGCGATCTGCCTTGCGCCATCATAATCTCCGCGCATAAGGGAACGAGGTATTTCACCTGCAAGGCAGGCAGAAAGTGCAATCAATCCTTCATGGTATTGCTCCAGCAGTTCATGGTCTACACGCGGCCGGCTGTAAAACCCTTCTATCCATGCTGCCGATATTAACTTAATCAAATTACGGTAACCTTTTTCATTTTCGCAAAGCAATACAAGATGGGCATGGTCGCTGTCAAGCTCATGAATCTTGTCAAAGCGCGAGCGGGCGGCAACATAAACCTCACAGCCGATAATCGGTTTAATACCCGCCTTTTTCGCCTCTTTATAAAAATCTATTACACCATACATTACTCCATGGTCTGTTACCGCAACCGCCGTCTGCCCAAGCTCTGCGGTACGCGCAACCAGCTCATGTATACGGCAGGCACCATCCAGCAGGCTGTATTCGCTGTGAACATGAAGATGAACAAAACCCATGACGGTACCTCCTTTTTTTTAGATAGGCAAATTATTAATTAGTAATAATACTAATTCAATTTATAAACACATTAGTATTAAAAAGAATTCGCGATCTTAATCAAACGGTTCAATCTATGGTTGACGCCGGATCGACTGATGGGTTCATTTAAACGCTCTCCCAATTCCCTCAAAGATAAATCCGGATTTTCCAGCCTAATCAGCGCAAGCTCCCTCAAATCATCCGGTAGGCTGTCCAAGCCCTGAATCTGTTCTATTTTCCGTATGGCGGCAATCTGATTTACGGCGGCAGTAACGGTTTTATCTATATTGGCATTTTCACAGTTGGTAATGCGGTTGGCGGTATTTCGGATATCCTTTACAATTTTCACTCCCATTAATTCGAGAGATGAGTTGGTTGCTCCCATCAAGGTAAGGCAATCTTCAATCTGACCGCTTTCTTCGAGTTATATAATATTGCTTCCCTTGCGTCTTACCAATCGTGCATTAAATCCAACCTCCCCCATGAGTGACAGAAAG
>JAQUHC010000126.1 GCA_028683785.1 Oscillospiraceae bacterium | reverse complement strand
TTCTTGCTCCAAACTGTTGAAATCTACACTGTTTTCCGCTACAATCATCATGCATACACCTTTCAGTCAATGGTTTCTTGTTAATCCCATTTTACTGATTTTCGTATGCAGGGGGAAGTGGGTATCCGCTTTCTCTCTTTTTTTGCCAACGTTTATTTTACACTAAGTGAAAGCAAACATGATATTGAGCGAGATATTTCTGAAATAAAAGTAGCGGAACTATTTTCAAAATCTGATAATCCACAATGTCATATGAAATGGAACTCACCCGGTACACCGGAGTATACACTTGAAATCTCATTTCAAGATTCAACGGTTATGAAGCTTGATGGTTATACCGATTGGCTTGACATTTCTTATATAGATAAGAATTTTAATGTTAGAAACCACAAATTATATGATGCTGTAAAATCGATTGCAAAAAAATATAATCTAACAGGTTATTAATACGGATTTAATTTCTGCGTATTTTTTGTTACCCATTTGCAAAAAGACCGTAGATTTTTACCGACAGCCATTCTTCCACTATAATGGAAACTGATAACTACTTGTAACATTATTTCGGCAAAAATATTATGATTTGATTATAGTTATAAATCACTTTTTGGATACTATTAATCCATATCATATCTGTTTTTTAATATGATCAAGAGCTGCCTTTTCCAGCCTGCTGACTTGAGCTTGGCTTATTCCTATTTCAGTTGAAACCTCAATCTGTGTCATGCCTTTAAAAAAACGCAAAAACAAAATACGTTTTTCACGATCATTCAGGTTCCTTATAGCCTCTTTAAGAGCAATTTCATCCAGCCAGTTTTTATCATCATTACGGTCTCCCACCTGATCCATCACATAAATTGTATCTCCACCGTCCGAATATACAGGCTCGTAAAGAGACACCGGGTCAACTATCGATTCGAGCGCAAGAACAACGTCTTCCTTGGGAAGCTCCATCTTTTCGGCGATTTCCTCAATGGTAGGGTCCCTTAATTTTTCACTGGTAAGTCTTTCCTTTAGCTGCATTGCCTTATATGCGATGTCGCGCATGGAGCGGCTTATGCGAATGCTGTTGTTGTCCCTTAAATAACGTCGTATTTCACCGATTATCATTGGAACGGCGTAGGTGCTGAATCGTACATTAAGGGTGATGTCAAAATTATCAATGGCTTTAATCAACCCGATGCAACCGACCTGAAACAGGTCGTCCAGATTTTCTCCCCTTTGGGTAAAGCGTTGAATAACGCTGAGTACAAGACGAAGGTTTCCGTTTACCAATTGATCTCTTGCACCCTTGTCACCCTGATGCATAAGTTTAAGCAACCGCATTTTTTCGCTTTCTGAGAGAACCTTTAAAGTTGATGTGTTGACCCCGCAAATTTCGACTTTGTTGTACAATTTTGCTCCGCCCTCTCTGCATTTGAATGACAATTAAAGTATTGCCATATACAAGAGGTAAAATGCGGATTTACATCATAAAAATATTATGTTTATAAGTGAAAATTCGACAAAATATTGATATGGTTTGTGCTTATACAAAATTCCTTTCCGGTTTATTTTTGGGTTTCAAATTTTATTGTAGTTATATGATGATAGTCTTCACCCGGTTGAATTATTGGTTGCTCAAATGACGGATGATTTACGGCATCAGGGAAATACTGCGTTTCCAAACAAAATCCGTCGTTGCGTTGATATACAGCTCCGCCTTTTCCCGGCACATCCCTAAGAAAGTTACCGGTGTAAAGTTGAACTCCGGGCAGTGTAGTTCTGAGCTTGAACGAAATGCCGCTTTGCTCATCATAACATGATGCTGCATCCCTAAGTGTTCCGACAGTTCCACGGACCGCATAATTATGGTCATAACCTCCGGCATGCCTAAGCATAATATAATCATCGTTTATTCTTTGACCGATTTTGTGGGGGATACGGAAATCCATCGGTGTTCCATCAACATCGATTATATTTCCCGTAGGAATCAGCTCCGGATCGGCTTCCGTGAAAAAATCAGCTTCAATTTGAAGTACCTGATTATGTACAGAACCGGAGTTATGCCCCGAAAGGTTGAAGTAGGAGTGGTTGGTGAGGTTACATATGGTTTTTGCATCGGTTTGGGCAAAATAATCCCACATAAAAGTTCCGTCATCCGACAAAGAATGGGTAACCCTGACAAATAGATTGCCTGGGTAATTCTCGTCACCCGATGGACTTTTAAGTGATAAAATTAACCTATCATCCTCTACATCTGCAGTCCAGATTTTATGGCTATACCCTATATTACCGCCATGCAGATGATGCCCTTTACTGTTGCAGTTAAGATTAAGCTTCTTGCCGTCAAGACTAAAACTGCCTTTTGCAATTCTATTGGCGCAGCGACCGACAAGAGCACCGAAATATTCATTGTACTGCTCGTATTCATTAATGCTATCAAAACCTAATACTAAATCTAAAGCATGACCGCTTTTATCCGACATTTTTAGGAACTGAACAATCCCGCCATAGTTCAAGATGCCAACCTGCATTCCGCTCGAATTGCTCAGAGTAAATAAATCCACAGCCTGTCCGTCGGATGTTTTGCCAAATCTTGTTTGTGAAATACTCATCATAATCCTCCGAAAATTATATTATGGTAAGCCCTCCGTTTGGGCTTAAAACCTGACCGGTAATGAAATCCGCATGTTCAGATGCCAAAAACAATACCGAATTGGCAACATCCAAAGGCGAACCGATCCTGCCGAGAGGGGTTTCCGCTTCAAGTGCTTTTCGCGTATCGGCACCCAACCCGCTGTTCATATCGGTATCGATTACGCCGGGCGCAACACAGTTTACCGTAATATTTGACGGTCCAAGCTCTTTTGCCAACGCCTTTGTCATGCCTATAATGGCTGCTTTTGCGGTTGAATAGTGTACCTCACAGGATGCGCCCACCATCCCCCAGATAGAGGATATGAGTATTATTTTGCCCTGATGCCGATGTATCATGGAGGGCAGAACACTGCGGCAGCAATAATATGCCGCATCCACAGATACCGCCATCATTTCACGCCATTGCTCCGGGGTGATGTCTGTAAACAAACACTGCTCTGCCTTTCCGGCATTACTGACAAGTATGTCTATGCCTCCGAATTCCTTTTCACCTGCCGCCACCATTTGCTCAACCTGTTCTCGGTCGGTAACGTCGGCTTTATAGGGGAGAACATGGCAACCAAAGCTCTTAAGCTTATCGGAAAGCTCAATGGCTTGGGCTTCCGAGGCGTAATAATTAAGAATAAGAGAATAGCCATGCTGCCCAAACAACTCTGCGGTAGCCCGGCCAATTCCCTTTGATGCCCCTGTTATCAGTACTGTTTTATTTGTCAAAAAAACCAACTTCTTATATTTAATTTCTTAACGGGGCTGACGCACAATGAAAACATGTGTCATACTAATATCCGACTAAAAGATTGATAAAGTTTCCGAGGATTTTTTGTGTCGGGCAAGGCCGACGACGCAGGCGGGCTGGCACCCGGCAAGGAGGAGAACGAAGCCCGGCGCAAAAAAGACCGGAAAGTTGTTAAGATTTTAGTCGGATATTAGTATCAGCCCTAATATTATTCATTTTGTATTGTTATGTATTGCTCAGACCGGCGCACACACAGATGCGCCTCTACCGAAAAAAGGATAAATTGAATACAAAAACGGATTATTGATAGTCTTGCTGTATTATTGTTTTCGAGGCTGATTTATGCGCCAACCCCGTTGATATGTTTAATCGGGATTAATTTCAAACTCTTCTTTTGAGAATTTCTTTAGTACGGGTTTCACCGACGGAATGCGTCTGAGAGGGTCATAAATGTATTTACGACAGTGGTGATAAAGCGGCATAACACCCTTTTTCGGGCATAAAATCGCTTTGCCGTCAGAAGAACGTCGCCCATACATGCAGTATTCACATGTTGCCTGGATGTTGTTGCCGTATAGTTTGCGGTGCATACTTTCATCTCTCTTCTCATTATCGTTGTTGTTAATCATAGCATATATGCCTCCCTTTTTCCAGTATGAGTTTGGGTTGATAAATCCTTCGGATTTCAGTTTTCGGCTGTTTCTTCCGAGCGCCTTGCCACCGTTAACAGAAATAAAGCACAAAGCGAAAGCAGGGCGGCAGAGGCAGCGGCATTAGATGAGCCGGGCAATACTATTGCATCTGAAAGCGGCTTGAATGCGAACACGGTAACCGGTATCAGCCTAAACAGTATTACGCTGAAAAGTCCTCCCAACATGGCATGAAGAAAACGCATTGCGAAAAAGCCTCGCCCTATAAGTTTTTGCCCTTTAAGAGCAGCGGCGACTTGACAATGAACAGATAAACCTCCCCAACCAAGCGCAATTCCCAGAAGAAGAGGAGCTTCCGAGCCGATACGTGCTGCCTCGACACTTCCGCAGCTCACCTCAATAAGGCATGGGAAAATGCACGCGGCTATGCCTTTGAGAGTGCTTTCAGGCCATATACCTTTAAAAATATTTACCATAACAGCTTGAAACTTTGCCGATGCGCCGCTGGCATCCGATATTGATAATAGAGAGGCAAATAAAACGATAAATCCGCACATTATTAATAGAGAATAACAGGCACTGCCTACCGATTCGACAAAAGCAGACGCGGCAGTCATATGTGAAGCCGAAACGGGAGCAGGCTTTTTAGACGGCTTTTTGTTGCCATGGGTATCCGTTCCGATACGCAGCAGTATTCCGATTAAAACCGAAGCCGCGATATGTGCGGAATACAGCATCACGCCGTATTTTACGCTTCCCAACATGCCCGCACCGATGGCACTGACAATAAAAGCAGGACCGCCGTTCACACAAAAGCTCAGCATTCTTCTGCCCTGTTCACGAGTTATTAAACCCTGTCGCACAAGCTCTCCTACTGCGATGCCGCCTGCAGGATACCCCCCGATAAGGCTTATCAAAATTCCGGGAGCGCAGCATCCGGGCAGACCGAATATTAACCGTGTCGGACGCTCAAACCGCCTTCCTATAGAGGCGCATAATCCCGATTTTACAATAAAGCCAGCTAAAACAATAAAGGGGAAAAGCGAGGGTATTATTATTGAAGAGCAGATTGCCAAGCCGCGGCTGATACCGGAGGAGGCGGCATTTGGCCAGATAAGCAGAATACCGCAAGCCGCCATGCATATAAAGAGCATTAAAAACCTGCATAGGGTGGATTTACGGACTATTTTTATAATCATCTTCTCATTCCTTCCATCAGTATGGCTTATTTCAACATTGATTAGTATGACTGCCGCATTATTAGAACCTGCCCCGCATATTTTGTAAGGAGAGAAATACAAAGCCTTTAATATTAACCGTTTTCTTAATCAGTGGTTAATATTAAATATATATACGAAAGGGTTCAAAACTATGAGAACATCCGGCTCAAAAAAAAGAAAAAAGAAGGTATCGTCCGGTTCAAATATTTTGCAGGAGCAGGTCGAAAAAATACTGGAGCTGCCTATCGGAACGCTCAGCAATGTGGTTCGAATAGAACTAATCGGCAACAAAAGAGCGGTTGTTGACGGCTGTCAGGGAATAGTGGAATACAGCGATGAGCTTATACGATTACAGACAGGGAGCGGCATGGTGCGCTTTAGCGGAAGCTTATTAAGCATCAGCAATCTTACAGAGGACAGCGCAATAATTGAGGGCAATATTCTTGCATTGGAATACTTGTCATCGCA
>JAQUHC010000125.1 GCA_028683785.1 Oscillospiraceae bacterium | reverse complement strand
AATCCAGATATGTTTTGTTAATAAAGCGGCTTGTTTGCTCGCTTTTTTGACTTTCGCAATCGACTATTTAATATTTATTAAAGGAGGCTTAAATTATGCGATTATTATTTCAAGGTGACAGTATAACAGATGCCGGACGCGATTATACTGATCCACATCGGCTGGGAAACGGCTATCCGCGGTTTGCCGCCGAGCTTATTAAAAATAAATTTTCGGATATTCAATGGGAATTTATTAATTTAGGAATAAGCGGTAACCGAGTATGCAATCTTGTTGACCGCCGACAAAATGATTTTATTGATATAAAGCCGGATATCGTTTCAATTCTTATTGGAATTAACGATACATGGCGTGCTTTCGATAGAAACGACCCTACAACAGCCGAAAAGTTCGAAGCAAATTATCGTTTACTGCTCGAGGACATAAAGAATAACACAAACGCAAAGATTATAATAATCGAGCCGTTTCTTTTACATAATGAGCCTGAAAAGGATAAATGGCGGGGCGATTTAAACCCCAAAATCGATGCTGTACGCAGACTTGCTCGGGAATTTGCCGATGCATATATTCCTATGGACGGTTTTTTTGCCGCCGCATCTATTGACAACCCTCCTGCATATTGGGCTTCCGATGGGGTTCATCCCAGCCTTGAAGGGGCAAATTTCATTGCCGGGCATTATCTTGATGCTGTTTCAAAATTGATTAAATAGGTAATTGATGCAATAAAATTACCATGTACTATAAAAATCGTCGGGTATCTCGACAAACCATTTGGTTGTGTAATCATCATAATATAAATATCTGTTTTTACCGAGTATGCGGCAGGTATAACGTATACCTGTGCCGCCCGCTTTAAGGCTTGCCGAACGGCGGATATCAAGCACCCGGTCTATTCGGTAACTTTTCCCGTCATCCCACCAGAACATGACGGGAATTATTTTTCCGTCCGTGTCGAAATGGGCTGCTACATCAATAAATTTTTTACCCAAAATTATCCCCGCCTTTCATGTATTTTGATTTTTTACCTTTGAGTGTGTACCGATGATAATATCAGGTTGGGATGGTCTGCTTGGGGGTCAAGTGTCGATAACCCTGTGTCGGACAGCATAATTCCGCGCTGAACGATTTTATTTCCGAACCTGAAACGCAGCTTATCAATAACATCTTCAATTTTCTCATATCTCTGTGTCCGATGTACAGACGGCATGAAGGAGGTTTGAATATACTGCCGCGCAGAAAGGTTGCAGGCACGAACGCCCAGACTTCGCACCGGCTTTCCCTGTTGATAATTTTGAACAAGAAGCTCCAATGCCTTTAAATATATGGTGGTGGAGTCGCAACCGGGTATCGGCAACCTGCCCTGACGCTCAATCCAAGATAAATTGGTGCCTCGTATACCGATTTGCACCGTTTCGCATTGCATGTTGTGCCGGCGAAGACGGGCAGCCACACTCTCGCTCAATACCATCAATGTGATCTTAATCTCATCATATCCTACCAGATCTCTCGACAGGGTGGTACTGTTTCCGATTGATTTTATAGTAGGTTGTTCTCCGTCTTTAGCGACCTGTGATGAATCATATCCGTTAGCATAAAGCCACAGGGTTTCACCGCATTTGCCCAGCCAGCTCTTAACCGTGCTTCTGTCGGTGTTCGCAAGCTCGCCTATTGTACGGATGCATTTGCGCTCAAGAACCTTGGTGGTAGCTCCCCCCACAAAAATAAGATTTGAAACCGGCAAGGGCCATACAAATTCGCGGAATCCGTCAAACGGGATAACGGTGGTGGCATCCGGCTTTTTATAATCACTGCCCAGTTTTGCAAACACCTTATTAAATGAAACGCCTGCCGAAATGGTTATACCTAACTCCGATTTGATTCTATTTCGGATGGTATCGGCGATATGCTTGCCGTCGCCTAACAGCTTTGCGGTTCCGGTCATATCCAGCCAGCACTCATCCTGTCCGTAGGGTTCCACCCGGTCGGTATATTCGGAATAGATGTTTCGAGCAAGCTGAGAAAAATGTGTATATAAATCATAGTGAGGCTTTACAAATACGATATCGGGGCATAGCTGCTTTGCCATCCAAAGGGGATGACCTGTTTTTACACCCAGCTTTTTTGCTTCATTACTTTTTGCAAGAACAATACCGTGTCTAAGCTCGGGATCGCCCGAAACAGCTATCGGTCTATCCCGCAGTTCGGGGTGGTATAGGCGCTCCACGCTTGCATAAAAATTATTACAGTCGCAATGTAATATTGTGCGTTCCATTATAACAGCCTTCCAAACCATTGTTATATTATATTATATTATAGAACATATGTTCTTATTGTGCAATGGAAATATGATGTAAATATTAATTTTTTTTTGAGATAATAAAAAACGCCCCCCGATTTCGGATTGTACCGAGTTTTAGGGGGCGTTTATTCGGTTATATTATACCCAACGGGCTTTTGAGTTATAAGGAAGATTTTTTGGGTCGGTTTCTAAAATTTCCACATATCTTTTATAAGCGCGGTCAACAGCAGTATCCCAGGACAGATAAACATGTTTTCCGGCATTTTCGCCCACCTGCTTAATGTTATCCCTGCTTTGACATGCATTAACCAGAACTTCAGCACAGGAATCGGCGCTTTCCTCAGCGAGATATCCTGAAAAGTCATGCTGCACCCCTTCGGCGGCACAGCTGTCTCTTATAAGCAGGGCGGGGCAGCTGCATGCTGCCGCCTCCTTCACGACAATACCGGAGGTGTCGTATGTTGAGGGAAATAAAAACATATCAGCAAGACTGAAAAATACGCGAAGATATTCACGGTCGTAAATAGGTCCGGTGAATATTGTTTGATCGGATATCCCGATCTCTTCTGCGTATTCACGAATTTTTGGGGCATCAAAGCCATCACCTATCATAAATGCCCGAAAGGGAACCCCTTTTGATTTTGCAATTTTGAGTGTGTCGAGAATAATTCGGATATTTTTATACCACATCATTCTACCCACAAATAAAAATACGAATTCATCATCGCGAATATCATATTTTTTACGAAGCTCATCCACCTTGTCGGTTTCAGCTTTACCGAAAGCAAAATCAGTACCATTCTCCATCACACGGTAACCGCCTCTATAACCGATATTTCGAAGAGCTTTACCGCATCCCTCTGTAACAACCCATATTTCGTCCGCATTATTGATATTTTCAAGCACAAACCTCATTGCGATTTTGCGAAAGCCCGAAAGACGGACACGCTTTGCAATATCAATATCAAATTTCGTATGATAGGTCAGCACAACCGGGACTCGAGGAAAACGATTTATATTTTGAACCAGTACCGAGGACGCAAAAGGAGCGTGAACATGCATAAGATTGAAGCGCTTGTGGCGCAGGCGTATCAAGGTTTCGATACTAAAAGGATTACCGGCACGATAGCCTATCTTCTTGTCAAGAGGGATGGAGTGATAACGAAACACTTCAAAAGGATAGTTATCTTCAACCCCCTTATATTCCGGCGTTACAACCGTAACATCGCAGTACTTTTCATGTAGAACACCGGCATAGTTTTTAACAGCCTGAGCTACGCCGTCTATTGTCGGCGGAAACGAGTCATTAAACTGGCCGAATTTAAGTCTGCTCATTACAAATACCCATTCCTTCCAAATAATTTAATTCCATTTTACAACATAAAAAGATACCTTTCAAGCCATACAAGTTAAGTATTTTAAAATTGTTATTTAAAAATGTGTTAAAATCCGTTATAATGAATAGGATACATAAATTATATTTGCCGGCGGCCTGAATGCCGGGGAAAGACGAGGTATCGAATATGACCAAAGGCTTTACGGTATCGCTTCAGGAAATCATTCAGGAAACCGTCCTGGAAACGATATATATGCCCGCCAAACCCGATGAAATTCTCATTTCAAGCGGCGATCTGAATAGACCGGGTCTGCAGTTCGGCGGTTACTTTGATTATTTCGACAGCGCCCGTATTCAGATGCTGGGCAAGAGCGAGGTAAGTTTTCTTGAGGATTTAGAGCCCGAGACACGCAAAGTCCGTATTGACGAATTTATATCTCGACGTCCGCCGGCGGTAATACTTTGCAGGGGTCTTGAGGTTTTGCCCGAGCTCTTAGAATGCTGCAAAAAATACGATGTTCCTCTGCTGCGTTCACCTGAACCGACATCAAGCTTTATGGCCACTCTTATTGCCTATCTTAATGTTCAGCTTGCTCCGAGAATAACGCGGCATGGCGTTTTTGTGGAGGTATACGGCGTAGGTATTCTTCTTATAGGTGACAGCGGCGTAGGTAAAAGTGAAACGGCAATAGAGCTGATAAAACGCGGACATAGGCTTATAGCAGATGATGCAGTGGAAATACGCAAGGTATCCTCAAAAACCCTTGTCGGCTCCGCACCAGCCAATATTCGACATTTCATTGAACTGCGAGGTATCGGTATTGTCAATGCTCGTCGGATTTTCGGAATGGGCTCGGTAAAGATTACAGAAAAAATTGACATGGCAATTCAGCTTGAACAATGGGATAACAGCAAGGTCTATGACCGTATGGGGCTGGATAATGATTTTACCGAAATATTAAATATCCGGGTTCCTTTGGTCACAATTCCCGTAAAACCCGGACGAAATCTTGCCATAATAATTGAGGTGGCGGCAATGAATAACCGTCAGAAAAAAATGGGATATAATGCGGCACAGGAACTTATGAATAATCTCGGAATTGAAGATGAGCTGCCCGCGCCTAAAAATGTGCAAATTAGCGGATCAGATTTCGGAAAGGGCGAATTCTTTGAGTAATTATAGTTTAGTAGCAGATTTACATTGTCATACAATTACCAGCTCACATGCATACAGCACCATAACCGAATTAGCAAATGCAGCATCGGAACTTGGGCTTGTTGCGTTAGGAGTTACCGATCACGGAATAGCCATGAGCGGTGCGCCCCACCTTTGGTATTTTACCAATCTTAAAGACCTGCCGGATTACATATTGGGCGTCCGTGTGCTTCGCGGGGTTGAAGTAAATATCATGGGGTTTGACGGGCGGCTTGATTTGGAAAACGATATACTGGAAAAGCTGGAGGTTGTGATTGCATCCATGCATGGCGGGTTAATGCCTGCGGGAAATATCGAGCAATGCACCGCGGCTTGGCTTGCAGTAGCCGAAAATCCAAATGTCGATATAATCGGGCATTCCGGTTCTCCCGAATATGAATACAATTATGAAGCGGTTCTGCCTGTTATTGCAAAAAACAAAAAGGCAATCGAGCTTAATGAGCACAGCTTTAAGGTGCGTAAAGGTTCAATCGATAATTGCAGGCAGATTGCATTGCTCTGCAAAAGATTTAATGTGCCGGTCGCAGTCAATTCTGATTCGCATTATCATGATTCGGTGGGATTATTCCCGAACTGCATACAAATGCTCGATGAGATAAATTTCCCTTCAGAGCTTATTATTAACTCAAGCGTGCAAAACATGAATTCCTTTTTCTCAAAAAAGGGGATAAGGTTTTGATTTAAGATTATTAAGTCTATTTAATGTTCATTTGCGGTATACTGTGAGTGATTACTATATTTTGGAGGGGTAAACTTGCAGCTTGATAAGCCGGCGGAAATCTGCCTTTCAATCGGTTGTCAAATACAAAAAAATGCTCCCATGTCTGAGAATACCTCGTTTCACATAGGAGGACCCGCAGACCTGTTGGTTACGGTTCCGGATGCAGCAAAAATGCGTATGGT
>JAQUHC010000012.1 GCA_028683785.1 Oscillospiraceae bacterium | reverse complement strand
ACCTCAGCTTCGCTTTCAAAAGTTTTCAACAATTCTTGCACTTTTCAACATCTTTCAGTCCTATTATTCATAAAATTGCGAGGCTGGATCTAAATCACCGTTTCGGTGGTTTTGATACAGCCCCGTTTATTTTTGAAATGCTAACCCTCGTCATCCGTCTTGTTTGCCTCGATAACCTTTTGCGCAACGGGTTGAGGTGCTTCTTCATACCTTGCAAATTCAAACCTGAAATAGCCGCGACCCTGTGTAAGGGAACGGACCATGGTTGAAAAATCACCCATTTCCGCCATCGGGACTTCTGCTTCAACACAGGTAAGATTATCTTCCTCGGACGGAGCCATTCCCAGCACGCGTCCGCGGCGTTTGTTGATATCCCCCATGATATCGCCGGTATTGTCGTTTGGCACATATGCCTTAAGAGAGCCGACCGGCTCGAGCAGAACGGGATTGGCCTGGGGTATTCCCGCTTTATAAGCGACATGTGCTGCCAGCTTAAATGCCATTTCGGATGAATCCACCGGGTGATAAGAGCCGTCATATAATGTAGCCTTTAATCCGACCATGGGGAACCCAGCCAAAGTACCTTTGGCGGAAGCCTCTTGCAGTCCCTTTTCGACAGCCGGGAAGAAGTTCTTGGGCACCGAACCGCCGAAAACAGTCTCATTAAAATCGAGCTCCTCATTATCTCCCGGTTCAAATTCGATCCAGACATCGCCGAACTGGCCATGCCCGCCTGACTGCTTTTTATGCCGCCCTTGAACCTTAACCTTTTTGCTGATCGTTTCCCTGTATGGTACCTTGGGTACCTCAAGCGTAACATCTGCACCGAATTTGCTTTTCAGCTTTGAAATCACAACATCAAGATGCTGTTCACCCAACCCCGAAAGAACCCTCTCATGTGTTTCGTGGTTGTGTACATAGCCAATGGTGGGGTCTTCCTCCATCAAGCGGGACAGACCGATAGATATTTTTTCCTCATCCGCCTTATTTTTAGCCTGTACAGCCATGGACAAGTTCGGCAGCTCAAATTTAATCCCGGTCAGTATTACCTGTCTGGAGGCGGCACAGAGGGTATCACCTGTATTGGTTGATGCAAGCTTGGATACCGCACCGATATCACCGGCACAAATAAGCGGCACTTCCACCTGCTTTTTGCCCCTTACTAAAAACAACTTGCCGATTTTTTCGGTAGCACCTGTACGCATGTTAACCAGGGTGGTATCCGAGCTAACCGTGCCGCTTATAACCTTGAAATATAACAGTTTTCCGACAAACGGGTCAACAATTGTCTTGAACACAATAGCGGCTGTGGGTGCATTTTCATCGACCGACAGCTCAACCTCATTACCATCCTTATCGGTTGCGGTTTCACCCACCATGGTTTCGGCATACGGTGCCAGCCAAATCAGCCCGTTCATCAGCTGATCGACCCCTTCGAGTGTATAGGCCGAGCCGCAGAATACCGGAGCTATTTCGCCCTTGCGTACACCTGATGCTAATCCGTTAATCAACTCGTCAGGGGTAAATTCTTCGCCGGAAAAATATTTTTCCATTAACTCTTCACTCGTTTCGGCTACGGCTTCATTCATGGCTGTTCGCAGCCCTTCAAGCCTATGCCCCATTTCCGGCATTGATATCTGGGTTGATTCTCCGTCCTTATAAGAATAAGCCTTATACTCCACAAGATTTATATAGGATTGGACCTGTCTATTTTCCACATAGGGAACCACAAGCGGGCAAACCATAGGCCCGAATTTTGATTTCAGCTCTTCAAACACCTTGTAGAAATCGGCATTTTCATTGTCCATTTCATTTACAAAAAATATTTTTGCAATACCTTTTTTTGATGCAACATTAAATCCTTTTTCGGCGCCGACCGAAACGCCTGCCTTTCCGGACACCGTAATTACGGCGCTTCCGGCGGCCCGTATTCCTTCACTCACACCGCCGGAAAAATCAAACAGTCCGGGAGTGTCCAGAATATTAATCTTAGTATTTTTCCATTCAAAAGGCGCAACCGACATAGAAACCGAGGCTTTACGCTTAATTTCCTCTGTATCAAAATCACAGACGGTGGTTCCGTCGGCAATCCGTCCAAGTCTGTCAGATGCTCCTGACAAAAATAGCATGGCTTCTGCAAGTGATGTCTTTCCTGTACCGGAATGCCCTACAAAAGCGACATTGCGAATATTTTTTGCATTATACTGTTTCAATGAAAACCTCTCCTTTCGTATGTGCGCGCCGATATGCCCGATTTCGACTCATTTATGGTTACCTCTAATAACCCGTTTTGAACGGATTCCGAGCTGAATTTTTGTCGGACAAGGAAAGCCGACGAAGCAAGGCTTTCAGCCTTACAAGGAGGCTTGACGCCGTCCGGCGGAAATTATGCCGGAATACGCCGGAAGGGGTTTTTAGAGGTGACCTTATGCTATTTATACAAAAATAAAAGCCTGTTCGAAACCGCTTTGATAATTATATCTTACTTGCCAATCCTTTTCAACAAGAAAATGCTCATCTTAAAAAAAATACTCTGTGTCACAATGTTCACGGAGTGTTTTTGTTAATCTTATACAGTTTTAAACACAGTTAATACATGGTATAAGCCAGGATATAAGTATCCATAACAAAGAATATGCAATCAGGATTAACGGAGGCATCATTTCGCCTGCATAAAGCGTCGTGAATACCAAAAGCGAAAAACCTATTATCCCGCCGATAACAAGCAAAACCAAAGCTAATCTGACAGCATTGAACAGACGGTAACAATATGTAACCCCATAAGCCGTGCCCTCAAGTCGACCGTTGGATGCAAAAACAGCTTCTGTTTCTTCACTTTTTTGAGTAAGAAGCTGATCATAGCTACGTCCAGCCGGGGCGCTCATAACCTCAACATAATACGGGTCAAGATCATATGTCCGGCATATAAGTTCTTCGGTAACATTGGGATCGCAGGTTTTCACAAGCAATGTGATACCCGACCTGCAAAGGCTTTTCAGCGCTTTTTCAATACCTTCATCGGCGACATAACTAACGACAAACATTGCCGAAAGCTCTCCGGCAGTTGATAGGAATACCACCTGACGGTCATTTTTCGTATATCGTGCTTCGTAATCCCTGGACGGAACATCCACCCCGTGATTTTCAAGCAGGCGACGGTTGCCTATGAGAACACGCCGCCCCCCGACCCAGCCGGACATACCCATTTCATGTTCATAAACAAGGGTATCAACCTCTTTTAATATATCGGTGCGGTTCTGTACCACCCGTCTGAAAACGCTCGACAAAGGCCCTCCTGCGGCAATGGATACCGCGGCGGCATCGAGAATTGCTTCATCAATACGCGCGCCGGAAAAGGTTTTTATCCCGTGAAGCAGCACACTCTCGCTCGGAAACACCTCAAGTGCATCCACCGCCAGAGCATGGATATTTCCGAATTCCTCCGCCGCCTGCCATCCTATGAGCATTGCGCCATGACGCAAAATCTTTTTTGCCGCCCTTAAAATAGGGAAGTTTACCGCCGTCATTGCGCCAATCGGAGCAGAGATAAAAACAGAAGAAACGAACACGGTAAAGCCGTTCATTACAGAGCTGCTGAAAATCCCAAAGACAGCCGCCAAAATCGCCGATGCCCCTATCGCGCAGGGGACATATATACTCATAGACCGCTCTCCCGGATTTACCTCGTAAGAATTTTCAAGAAATCTCGTGAGAAAATCAGTCTTTTCAAGATAACATACCTCCGGCTCGCCGATAGCAACAGCAGCCCGCCCGATTTCCTCTGCAGTTTTCCTGCTCTCAATAAGTCGGGCGGCATATTTCTCCCCGCGATATGAAACAAATTTAAAATTATCATTGATACGCAGCACCAGCATCTGCCTGCCAAGCGCACTGAAAAAGAGTGCTACCACCGCAGCCGGAGCAAGAATAATATCCTTATCTCCGGTTATAACCTCAGGATTTAGAAATTGCAACAATGTATGTATGACAGTCAATACAACAATAACAGCCATCATACTGTCAATTCCGGCACGAAGATGAAACAGTGAAGACATTCCTTCACCGACCGAACGATGGTTTATTAGCGCAGCGGCTGACAGAAGAAACACATTTAAGCCGACATAAAGAACAGGATTGATATTTGTCCAACTTAATGAATACAGAATTGATGTCCCGACAAGAGTAAGTGCAAAAGTACCTGTCAGTATGACCTGTATCCATCCGGTGCGTCGGCGGTAAACCAACTCGTTTCGCACGGCATCTGCATCATCATAACTGCCGAAATCTTCAATCTCTTCATCCTCAAAGGTTTCGGGTTCTTCGGAAGGGTCGTTATCTTCCTCCTCCCCCGACAGCCTTAAAGCAACCGGCGGATGAAGCTTGAAATTCTCGGCTTTTTTTCTTCGTTCCCTTTGAAGCCTGTCCTCCCAATCCTCGGGCTGAGGCGCCTCTTCTTCGGAAATCCCCTCTATCAGGCTATCCAGCTGAATTTGATCCAGTCCATCGGATTCCTCGGTTCCGGCAGTCCTATCATTATTCATTTCGACTTTATTAACCGGATTATCAGAGTTTTTAGGTACGAATACTTTAACCTCTTCTTCTATGCCGTCATCCGACATTTTGTCCTGTTCATGCGATGGATTTTTTATCGTAAATGCACGTGTAGCCACATCTATATTCTTGATATGCTTTTTTTCCACCGTATCTTGGATATTTTTTTTATCGGGAATGATTGTATCCGAAATGTCAGATACTTGTTCTTGTGGTTTTTTTATTTCTTCCTTTTTAGGCAAAAGTGCTCCCAAACTAACCTGAGGCTCGGTTTTTTCCTGTTTTAAGAGCGGTTTTTCAAGCAGAGGCTGTTTAAGGCGCTCTGTCTTCTTTAACTGCGCCTCTTCCAAAATAACATCAACCTGAAAATCCGGAAGCTGTTCAAATTTTTCGCTCAACAGTGCCACGCCCTTCCTTGGAACTACATCATGCAAATCATAATTTCAGCGTGAAATTAAACCTCGCCTCTGGCGGGCAACCTCATAAAGCAGAATGCCGCATGCCACAGAAGCGTTAAGAGATGAAACATTTCCCAGCATCGGTAGAGATAAAATAAAGTCGCATTGCTCACGGACAAGCCTTCCAATTCCCCGCCCTTCGGAGCCTACCACAATGGCGGCGGCACCTTTCAGGTCGACGGTGCACCAAGCCTCGCCTTGCATATCCAAACCATAAATCCAAACCCCGCGCTTTTTCAGCTCACGCAGAGTATCCGATATATTTGATACCCTGGCAACCGGCACATACTCAACCGCACCTGCAGAGGCCTTATACACGGCCGAAGTAAGACCTGCCGAGCGGCGCTTGGGTATTATCACACCGTGAACGCCCGCGGCATCGGCCGTCCTGATAATTGCCCCCAAATTATGAGGGTCCTCAAGTTCATCGCAAACAATGATAAACGGGGGTTGGTCCTTTTTTTGGGCTGCGGCAAAAATATCATCCACCGAAGCATACCCCTTGCATGCCGCCACCGCAATAATCCCCTGATGATTACGGCCTGCAAGACTATCAAGACGGCGGCTGTCAACCTCTTTAACCGGGATACCCTTTTTTTTACACTGAGCCAGCAGCATAACAATACTGCCCGTGCGCTCACCTTTTGAAACCAAAATCTTATCAATCGCCCTGCCGGAACGAAGCGCCTCCCCCACCGCATTTCTACCTGCGATATAATCCTCGGGTAACCGATCCTCTTCTATAGCCTCATTATAACCTTTTTCGGTCTTATTTTGCCGATTATCGGCACCCTTCATAGTCAATACCTCATATAATAAAATATTATCAAAACTTTTAACGAATCTATAAATCTATTATTTACATTGGAATTAAACATAATTTATTATAACACAACAACTCGAAAAATAGAAGTATGTTTCGCTTTTTGGTTATTTAATTGGGAAATGAACCCGTTTACCATTTGCTTGCCCTTTTTCTGTTGAAATGATATAATACGAAAATAGCATGGGCGGTGTGTACTCGTCGATATATTTTAAAAACAACGCCACCCTATCTTGTTAGGAGGATCCATTTGCGTATCGGAATTGATATCGGTTCCACCACCGTTAAGGTAGTATTACTTAATAATCAGGATGAAATAGAGTTTAAAACATATGAACGCCATATGTCAAAGGTCCGCGAAAAAACTGCCGAAATGCTTGCCCAACTGAGCCCCCGTCTAAGCGGAAGCGAGGTGCAGGTCTCGGTTACCGGTTCAGCCGGTCTGGGGGTTGCCAAAGCTTCCGGACTTGAGTTCGTTCAAGAGGTTTTTGCCACTGCAGGAGCAGTCGAGCGTTTTTATCCTTCTACGGATGTGGTTGTAGAGCTGGGCGGCGAAGATGCAAAAATAATTTTTTTCAGCGGCGGCTTGGAAGAGCGGATGAACGGCTCTTGCGCAGGCGGTACCGGTGCGTTTATCGATCAGATGGCAACCCTGCTTAATGTTTCGCCAAGTGAGCTCAATGAAATGAGCAATCGATATGACAAGCTGTATTCAATCGCTTCACGTTGCGGCGTCTTTGCCAAGACCGATATTCAACCACTATTAAATCAAGGGGCTCGCAAGGAGGATATTGCCGCCAGCATATTTCAGGCGGTGGTCAACCAGACTATATCCGGGCTGGCACAAGGGCGCGAAATCAAAGGCAAGGTGCTTTTCTTGGGAGGACCCCTGTTCTTCTTCGGAGGCCTGCGCCACAGATTTGTAGAAACTCTTAAGCTAAAACCGGAAGAGGCGATTTTCCCCGACAATGCCGATGTATTTGTCGCGGTTGGTGCAGCTTTATATGCAGGCAATACCCAGCCCATGCAATTTGATGAGGTTATGCGCTTGATAAACAACGCATCCGCGCAAAAAAATACCACCAACACCCTGCCCCCGCTGTTTAAAAATCTAGAGGAATACGATGAGTTCACCGCCCGACATAACTCCCACCGTCCGCCGCTCATTTACTCTGATACATATAACGGAAATGCTTATCTTGGTATAGATGCAGGTTCAACAACCACAAAGCTTGTACTGATTTCACCGGACGGCGGTATTTTGTACAGCTACTACGCCTCCAACGGCGGAAATCCGGTTGGCGTCGTTTTGGAGCAGCTAAAGGAAATATACCGTCAATTCGGCGACCGCATTACAATCAAGGGCAGTGCGGCGACCGGTTACGGCGAGGATTTGGTTAAAAATGCGTTCAGTATTGATTTAGGTCTGGTTGAAACGGTGGCGCATTACCGTGCTGCCTCCCATTTTAACCCTCAGGTTGATTTTATAATAGACATCGGCGGTCAGGACATGAAGTGCTTTAAGATACGCGGCGGGGCCATTGACAGCATCCTGCTGAATGAAGCATGCTCTTCAGGCTGCGGATCGTTTATAGAGACCTTTGCAAAGGCACTGGATTATTCAATCGCGGATTTTGCTAAGCTGGGTCTTTTTGCTGAAAAGCCTGTGGATTTGGGCTCTCGGTGTACGGTGTTTATGAATTCCTCAGTCAAGCAGGCGCAAAAGGAAGGCGCGGGGGTGGATGATATTTCTGCCGGTCTTTCGATAAGCATAGTTAAAAATGCAATTTATAAGGTTATTCGCGCCGCCAACCCTTCCGAGCTGGGTCAGAATATTGTTGTACAGGGCGGTACATTTCTTAATGATGCAGTGCTCCGCAGCTTTGAGCTGGAGCTTGGAGCAGAGGTTATCCGCCCGACCATTGCAGGTATTATGGGGGCATACGGCGCTGCTCTGGCCGCAAGCTCACTTAAATTAGCCCAAAGCTCCCTGCTTACTTCCGCCCAACTTGATGTCTTCAAGCATACCGCAAAATCTTCCCAATGCAAAATATGCGGCAACAATTGCCACTTAACAATAAATTCATTTGGAGCAGGCAGGAAATTCATTTCCGGCAACCGTTGTGAGCGCCCGCTCGGAAAAGACAGGCAGAACGAGAAGCCCAACCTGATGAAATGGAAATATAACTATCTGCGTTCGCTTGAGGGCGGAGAAAACATCCGCTGGCGTATAGGCATACCCATGGCGCTGAATATGTATGAAAACCTGCCATTTTGGTATACATTTTTCACCCGTCTGGGCTTTGAGGTGGTATTGTCCCCCGAATCATCGCGCGCCCTTTACTCCTGCGGTCAACACACCATTCCGTCTGATACAGTCTGTTATCCCGCCAAAATCATACACGGTCATATCGAAAAGCTGCTGGAAATGGATTTGGATGCGATTTTTTACCCCTGCCTTCCCTATAATTTTGACGAATACAAGGGTGATAACCACTACAATTGCCCTGTCGTTGCCTATTATCCCGAGCTGCTTGACGCTAATATCAGCGGGCTTAAAAATGTCCGTTATCTCATCCCCTATTTTGGTATGCACCGTCCGAAAGATTTTGCAAAAAAAGCCGCCGCCTATTTCGGAGAGGTATTCGGTATTCCGTCAGGTGAGGTTAAGGCGGCATCAAAAGCCGCATATAACGCATATTCCGCCTTTCTCAATATGCTGCGCAAAAAAGGTGAGCGTATGATTGAGGAAGCGAGAGAAAACGGTGACCGTATAATCGTATTAGCCGGCCGCCCGTATCATGCGGACCCTGAGATTAATCACGGAATAGATTCGTTGATTTCTTCGTTCGGGCTGGTTGTTCTGACAGAGGATGCAATTGCTTATAACCAACCTAAAAAAGCCGTTCGTGTATTAAATCAGTGGACATATCACAGTAGGTTATACAGCGCAGCCGAATATGTGACCACCCAACCCGATATGCAGATGGTTCAGCTTGTCTCGTTCGGTTGCGGTATCGATGCGATAACCACCGATGAGGTTCGCCATATCCTTGAGAAAGGCGGCAAGCTGTATACCCAGCTTAAAATTGATGAAATCAATAATTTGGGAGCTGTGCGTATCAGAATACGCAGTCTG
Source organism: Oscillospiraceae bacterium (assembly GCA_028683785.1). Taxonomy (GTDB): domain Bacteria; phylum Bacillota; class Clostridia; order Oscillospirales; family Acutalibacteraceae; genus Avimonas. The sequence continues at coordinate 15,324 of JAQUHC010000012.1, read as the reverse complement.
CTGGCTGCAATAGAAGCGAGAAATAAAAGCGCCGATTAATACCGACCACCCGGTTTTCGAATATCTAATTATTACAGATGCTTTCCGCGACAAGAAAGGAATGAGCCTTACAGTGGCTGAACTTATATACGATAAAGACGGACGCCTGCTTTTCACCAAAGAGATGAAGCAGGAATACACCCTTTTAATGCCCCAAATGCTGCCTGTGCATTTTACTATGCTCAAGTATATACTGGAGCTTCACGATTATAAGGTTGATATGCTTACCACCACCCACAGGGGTATCGTGGATGAGGGGCTGAAATATGTTCACAACGATACCTGCTATCCCGCTCTTTTGGTTATCGGACAGCTTATTGATGCCGTAAAGAGCGGTAAATATGACCCGCATAAGGTTGGTCTTATGATAACCCAGACCGGGGGCGGTTGCCGCGCATCCAATTATATTCATCTGCTTCGCAAGGCGCTCCACCGGGCCGGATATGACTATATTCCGGTTGTTTCGGTCAATCTTTCCGGTCTTGAAAAAAACCCCGGTTTTTCCCTGGGTTTAAAACTAATCAGGCAAATGGCGTATTCAATGATTTACGGCGACCTTATTGTGCATATGGCAAATCAGTGCCGACCGTATGAAATAATCGAAGGAGAAACCGACCGGCGTATAGAAAAGTGGGTTAACCATCTTACCTCAGAATTCAAAGGTAAGGGCAGCTTTAAAACAAAACATATTCGCGAGAATTTCAATCTTATATCGGACGATTTCGCCTCTATTCCGGTTAAGCGCGTTCCCAAGGTTCGTGTTGGCATAGTCGGTGAAATCTATATTAAATACGCACCCCTTGGGAACAATAATCTTGAGGAATTTTTGCGCTCCGAAGATTGTGAAACGATTGTCCCCGGATTGACGGATTTTATAATTTTTAAATGTGACAACCGTGTTGTCGATCATGAGATTTACGGAGGTAAATTCCTGACCTATTTTGGTGCGGGTTTACTTGAAAAGTATGTGATTAAACTTCAACGGTATTTGATTGAGGCGGTTAAAAGGCATCCCGAATTTCGTGTCCCCTGCACTTTTGAACATCTGAAAAAGCTTGCAGGTGATTATTTGGGTTACGGCAATAAAATGGGAGAGGGCTGGCTGCTGACAGGTGAAATGCTGGAGCTTATCGATTCGAATATAAACAATATTGTCTGTACCCAGCCATTCGGCTGCTTACCTAACCATGTTGTGGGCAAGGGTATGGTACGCAAAATAAAGGATAATCTGCCACAGGCTAATATAGTAACCATCGACTATGATCCCGGCGCCACCCGAATCAACCAGGAAAACCGCATTAAGCTGATGCTTGCAAACGCTCGTATGTCTCATACTAAATCCATTCTAAAACATTCCAGAATAGAGCGATGCGTTCCTAATACTAATTTAAATTAAATTAGTATAGGAAGAACGCGCCATGAGCGATAATTATGGAATAGTTATAGTTGGATTTAGTATCAGAACGGACATTCAAGCCCGGATTTGCATAAAAAGGTTTTGGTTAATAACGCCGTATCCGGCACGAAATCGAAAGCCGCTCCCGAATAGTATAGATTTCGATAAAGTATCCGTCCGCCGAATATTCTCCTTTTACTTCGGGTAATACTAGGTGAAAAGGAGGCGGATGAAACATGCCCGATTATCGGCATTCATCAATGCAAAACGAGGCAGATACCGGAGAGCAGCAGGATTCGGAGCAGGATGAGCAAGCACCAGAAACCACACCTAAACCTTTGCCCGAAGCGGATTTGCTAAGGCAACAAATGAGTCAGCTTCCCGAAACAGGCTCGGTTACAACCGACAATGGTCAGCATATAATACATTCGCTTACCATAATAGGGCAGATTGAGGGGCATTATATTCTTCCCTCTAATAATAAAACCACAAAATACGAACACCTGATTCCTCAGTTGGTGGCCATAGAAGAAAGTCCGGTTATCGAAGGGCTGCTTATTATATTGAACACCGTCGGCGGGGATATCGAAGCGGGTCTTGCTCTGGCAGAGCTTATTGCAGGCATGAAAAAACCGACGGTATCGCTTGTGCTTGGCGGCGGTCATTCAATCGGCGTACCGTTGGCGGTTGCTGCCAAACGCTCCTTTATCGCACAAACCGCCACCATGACATTGCACCCGGTGCGAATGACCGGTTTAATGCTTGGTGTACCGCAGGCTTTTTCGTATTTTCAGCGTATGCAGGAGCGCATTTCGGGTTTTGTGGAGCAGAATTCAGGAATGAGTGCCGAGCGATTTATCGAGCTTTGTATGAAAACCGACGAACTGGTTCTGGATATCGGCAGCATACTGGACGGAGACCGTGCCGTCAGCGAAGGGCTTATTGATGAGCCGGGCTCGCTATCCTCGGCTATTCAAGCTCTTTATAATATGATTGATGAAAGAAAGCAAAAAGGAACACAATAGCAAAATCAGGCGGTAAATTTATCCGCCGATACATAAAAGAACTCAATAATACATATTGAAAGGACCGGATTAACGGTGGCAAAACGTAAGCGTTCGAATTCAAGAGCATCCTCGGCCGCGAAAGGAAGTAAATCGGTTGCTTCGGGCGAAAGCGGGGCGGCTGTCATCAAGGCAAAACGCCAAACAGCATCTGTTTTGATTTTCGGGGCTGCAATATTGATATTGTGTATGGTACTCATACCGGGCGGCAGTTTTTGGGCTTTAATGCACAATCTCCTGCTCGGCTTGTTCGGTATTTGCGCTTACATACTTCCTTTTCTGATGATGTACATAGCCGTCATTATTGCACTCGAAAAGCCGGTGGGCAGCATCAGTGCAAAGCTCTGGCAAAGCGTACTGCTGATAACCATGCTGGGCAGCGCGTTTCAGATATTTATTTCTAATACCGAGGAAAAATATATTTCAGAAATCGCCACTGGATTTGCAAACGGAAAATTAAATAAAGGCGGCGGGGTTGTCGGGGTCGTTCTTGGTTATCCTCTTGAAAAATTATTTACCGATATTCCTGCAAAAATCACCATTATTCTTTTGATTTTAATTTTCTTAATGCTGGTTACCGGAACAACACTGATTGCATTGTTTCGCGCGGCGGCTACACCTGTAAAAAAGGCAAAACAATCAATTGAAAATGCCATGATTGCCAAAGAAGAAAAGAAAAATGACTCTATTGACATAGATATCGGCGAGGGCTATATCGAGATGCCCGAACATCCGGTAAAATCCGAAAAATTTAAAGCACTTGAAAAGGCAGCCATCGACCTTAATGATGATTTTGAACAGCCATTGCCCGAATCCATTGAATTAGTTGCGAATGTGCCCTCCGACGTCTCCTCCCCCCTTCCCGAGAAAAAGGCTAAATTGGCAATGGAGATGAAGCAAAGGACGTGGACTGCAACCTTGCAGCGAGATGAAGACTATCATTATCCGCCCATTTCGCTTCTGGACGACAGGCACTCTGCGGATGACAGCGCCGCTGCTCAAGAGCAGAAAAGCACCGCGGAGCTGCTGGTTAAAACACTTCGAGATTTTGGTATCAGCACCCGTATCGTCAATATTTCCCGCGGTCCTTCCGTGACACGCTATGAGTTGGAGCCCAGCGCCGGTGTTAAAATCAGCCGGATCACAGGACTTTCGGACGATATCGCATTGCGGCTTGCAACCTCGGGTGTTCGTATAGAAGCGCCCATTCCCAACAAAGCGGCTGTGGGCATTGAGGTGCCTAACCGTGTTTCCTCGGGTGTCTGCCTTCGTGAACTTATCGACACAAAGGAGTTTGCTACTTCAAAAAGCTCTCTTACCGTCGCACTGGGAAAGGATATCAGCGGCAGCCTCGTCATTACCGACCTTACCCGTATGCCGCATTTACTGATTGCGGGTACGACCGGCTCGGGTAAATCGGTTTGTACCAACGCCATGATTCAAAGTGTATTATATAAGTCTTCGCCCAACGATGTGCGGATGATACTGATAGACCCCAAACAGGTTGAATTTAATATTTACAACGGGATCCCCCATCTGCTGGTTCCGGTAGTCACCGACCCGCGCAAGGCCGCGGGCGCTCTGGGCTGGGCGGTTACCGAAATGCTTAACCGATATAAGCTGTTTGCCGAAAACAATGTCCGCGATCTGAAATCGTATAATGAATTGGCAAAAAAAGATGATACTCTACATACCATGCCCCTTATACTTATTGTTATTGACGAGCTTTCGGATTTAATGATGGCCGCCGCAAACGAGGTTGAAGATGCCATAATCCGGATTGCGCAGATGGCGCGGGCTGCCGGAATGCATCTTGTAATAGCAACCCAGCGACCGTCTGTTGATGTAATAACCGGCCTTATCAAGGCAAACATTCCGTCGCGACTCGCATTGACGGTTGCTTCGGCGGTTGATTCCCGCACAATAATCGATTCCGGTGGGGCAGAAAAGCTTCTCGGTCGGGGTGACATGCTGTTCATGCCGGTCGGTGTCTCCAAGCCTGTTCGGGTACAGGGCTGTTTTGTTAGCAATCGTGAGATTGAATCGGTGGTTCACTACCTCAAGGATTCGGAGGAACACGAATACGACGATGATGTTATTGAGGAAATTGAGCGTCAGGCAGCCGCTGCGGGAAAATCCGCGTCAAGAGCGGGCGGAAACGGTGATGACGGCGACAATGAGAGTGATGAAATGTTGCCCCAGGCTATTGAGGCGGTAATAGAAAACGGCGCAGCCTCGACATCCCTGCTTCAACGAAGACTACGGCTGGGCTATGCGCGGGCAGGTCGTCTAATAGACGAAATGGAACAGCGAGGCATCATAGGGCCGTATGAAGGAAGTAAACCGCGTCAGGTGCTTATCACCCGCCAACAATGGCTTGAAATGAACATAAATAGGAGCGATGAATAATAAAGTATAAGGGATGATATCTGTGCTTAATAAAAAACGGCTCACCCTAATGCGTTCGGGTATTGCCGCATTAATCAGCATTACAGTAATATCCCTGTCTGCATGCTGCTTCTTTGGCGGACAGTCCTCATCACTGTCTTCAGCACCGTCTTCAGTACCGTCTTCGGCAGGCTCTCTGCTTGAGGTGCATATTATCGATGTCGGAAATGCCGATGCAATACTTGTTTATAATCGGGATGATTCACTGCTGATTGATGCAGGCGAAAACGATGACGGAGATGATGTTGTAAATTTTCTGCGAAGTCACGGTGTTAAGTCGCTGGATTATGCAATAGCAACCCATCCCGATGCCGATCATATCGGCGGCATGGATACGGTAATAGAAGAAATCCCGATAGAAACATTTATCATGTCGGATTTGCCTGAAAATATCATTCCGAAAACCAAGACATATCGCGACCTTATGGCTGCACTTGACAGCAAGGATTTAAATATTACTCCCGCCCGGGCGGGAGACAGCCATCCTCTGGGGGATGCGGTACTTAACATACTGGGTCCGACAGGTGTGTTTAACTCAACCAACAGCATGTCGGTAGTATGCAGAATTGACCATGGCATTCGGCGATTTTTGTTTATGGGGGATGCCGAAAAGGATGCCGAGGATGTGCTTATGGCTTCAAAAGCCGACCTTAAAGCCGATTTTATCAAAATCGGGCATCATGGCAGCCGCTCATCCTCTCAGGAAAAATTTATAAAAGCCGTCGACCCCCAATACGCCGCCATCTCCTGCGGTGGCAAGAACAGATACAAGCACCCCCACGCTCAAACACTGGAGTTGCTTAGTTTTTTGGAAATCGTTTATTACCGAACCGATATTTTCGGTACGATTGCATTGGTTTCGGACGGAAGCTATATAAAATTTAATACCGAAAAAAATCAACCCCCCTCAACTTATACTAATCTCAATTATAAAAGCCGATAAAATGGAGTGATGCGTTCTTTAAGAAGAACGCGTTCTGAACGATAATTTTATCGTCGCTTTTATTTGAGATTAGTATTATAAAAGTCGAGGGGGGTAATCTATTTATTAAGACTTGCAACAAGTGACTTGTCCGGCTTAACATATGCGGTTCGGTTTTTTTCATAGATTACAAAGCCGGGGGGTGCACCGTTCGGCTTTTTTATATTTCGCACCTGGGTATAATCAACCGGAACCTGCTGCGACTCGGCAGCTTTTGAATGCAGCGCGGCTAAAATCGCCGCCTGCTCCAATGTTCGTTCGGGAGGGTCCTGCCCGTCCGTTAACACTATTACATGGGAGCCGGGAATGTTCTTTGTGTGGAGCCATATATCGCTGCCCCGTGCGGTTTTCAGGGTTAAGCGGTCGTTTTGGACATTGTTTCGCCCCACAAGAATTTTAAAGCCGTCATCCGAAACAAATTCAATCGGTCCCAGAGGCTTAACACTCTTCTGCCGACTGCGCTGCGCCTTAAGATATCCGCCGGCGACAAGCTCATCCCGCAACTCATCAAGCTCCCGAACGGTTGCAGCTCGTGAAAGCGCATCAAATACCGTGTCAATATATTGCAGTTCCTGCTCTCCCTTTTCTATCTGATCTTTAAGAATGCTCTCGGCAGTTTGCGCCTTACGGTAATCCTTATAATACTTCCGGGCATTTTGTGCAGCAGACAATGCCGGGTCGAGGGGAACATCAATTTTAGCGCATTCCGGGTCATAATAGTTTATCAGAGCGGCAGATTTTGCCCCCTTTTGAATTGCTCCGATATTAGCATGAATAAGGTCTCCGTATATCCGTAAACGGTCACGATCACCCGATTGCTTAAGCTCTCGCTGCTGATTTTCAATCTTGCGTGTTATTCGCTCCGAAGCATTGGTCAACACCCTCAACATATCATGAGAGCGTTGCTTGGCCCTAAGAGCGGCATCCTTTTTCTCATAAAACTCATCAAGCAAAGATGAAAAGCTCTCTGTTTGATGACCGACCGCCGAAAGCCCGTACTGGGTTATGGGCATAAAGCTGAATTCAAGCGGTATATTCTTATGGTCATACAGAATATACGGCATACGGCTATCCCCCGTCTCTACCGCTCCTTTTATCCTTCCGAGATAGAATACCGCCCTATGCCGCTCCTCCTGTGTCAGACTGCGAATATCTGTATCCCGCCCATGGGTCGCTAAATGCGAAACCTCACGACAAATAAGCGGAGACAGTCCGTGTGAAATGGCGAGCAATGCCTTGGACAGAGGCTGCTCCTTGCCTTTCAGCATGGCATCAATAACCTGTTCCGGTGAACATAAAGATAAATCCATCCCGCCGGCTGCGGCGGGTGGAGGTGAATATTCAAGCCCGGGAAGCACGGGACGAATTGAGGAAGCTTCAAAATCTATACGTTTTATGGAATCTATGATTTTTAAATCGGAATCAATGAGTATAATGTTTGAATGCCGCCCCATAATTTCTGCGGCAAGTGTCAGCCGTACAATATCCCCCAACTCATTCACACAGTCAAAATCAAAGTAAAGAGCCCGCTCTAATCCCAGCTGGCGTATTGCCGTTAAACGGCCTCCGGTAAGCCTTTTGCGCAGAAGCATACAGAACATCGGCGGGGACGCGGGATTTTCAAGCGAAATCTCGGTAAAATGCACACGCGGAGAATTGGCGCGGGCGGATATGTACAGCTTTTTCGAGCAGCCGCGACAGCGCAAGTCCAACACCAGCTCCTCTCGTGAGGGCTGGTGTATTTTATCAATCCTTGCCTCAATCAAAGTTGATGTTAATTCTTCTCTGAGGCAGCTTAAAAACGCGCCGTCTAACGCCATGTTTGTCTCCTTGAATATAATATAATAGATTTATAAAAAACCGTATGGGCAACTCTCATCTGCCGCGTATACATTCAGAGTGGGAAAAGCAGCAGACAGCTTGTTAACCAAATCACCCACAATAATAATTTCGGTATGATGATGCCCTGCCGTAACAATAGTTTTGGCGGGATTTGCAGGCCATTCATGGTAATGCAACTCTCCGGTCACAAACGCATCGGTTTCGGGCGTAGAATTGATATAATCACCACCCGCCCCGCCGCAGACGGTAACCTTTCTAACAGGTCGCCCGCCGTCCGCCCAGAGGATTCCGCTCTTAGGAATGCCCAGTACTCTTCTGACATGTTCGGCGAACTCATTCGGCATAAGCTCATTCTTTAATGCACCGATTCTGCAGATACCGTCGTCAGCCGTATGAACATCATCTAACATCAAACATGAAGCAAGTTTATCATTTACACCGCCTTCTGCTTTATCCAGATTGGTATGGGCGGAAATTGCAGCCAGACCATGCCTTACAAGCTGATACGGCGGTTCCTCCGTATTCAGTCTTATTATGGGATTAAAAATCAACGGATGGTGGCTTATAATAAGCTCTGTACCAAGCTCGGCAGCCTGTCGGATAACCGAGGATGTGATATTCAGCGATATGAGTACACTTTTAACCGGCATATCCATGCTTCCCGCCGCCAGTCCGGAATTGTCCCATTCTTCGGCCGAATCAAATTTAGCCCAGTCGTCCAGCCAACCGTAAATATCACCAACCGTTATATCCCTTTGCATTAATATCCTCCTTATACTTACGGCAAAACATTTCCGGCGGCACGGTAAATCTCATACCATTCGCTTCGGGTAAGGTTAATATCGATCGCCCTGTATATATCCTTCAACCTACCTGGTTTCATGGTACCGGAAATCGGCTGCATTTGAGCGGGGTGCCGTAAAATCCATGCGATAACAATTGTGGTATTGGTCACATCATATTTTTCCGCAATCTCATTTATCTTGTCGTTCAGTTCGGGGAACTTATCGTTATCGAGATAAACACCTTCGAAAAATCCATACTGAAAGGGTGACCAGGGCTGAACGGTGATATCATTTAGACGGCAATAATCCAAAACACTGCCGTCCCGGTCAACAGCCGATGAATTTTCCATGTTGACATTAATGCCGTTGCTTATCATGTTTGCGTTGGTGACGCTCAATTGAAGCTGATTGGCAACAATCGGTTGACTTATATATTTTTTAAGAAGCTCAATTTGCATGGGCTTCTGATTTGATACGCCGAAATTCCTGACCTTTCCGGAGGATTTTAAAATATTGAAAGCCTCTGCAACCTCCTCAGGCTCTGCCAAAGCATCGGGACGGTGGAGAAGCAGAACATCAAGATATTCTGTTTTAAGTCTTTTTAGGCTGCCTTCGACCGATTTCAAAATATGCTCCTTTGAAAAATCGAACATTCCCTTGCGAATTCCGCATTTCGACTGGAGCAATATTTTTTCCCTGACATCGCCGTTCATATGTATGGCATCCGCAAATATTTCTTCACAGCTGCCGTCGCCGTATATATCGGCATGGTCAAAGAAGTTCGCCTGCATATCCAGTGCCGTTTGAATAAATCTCTCTGCTTCGGCGGGTTTGAGTGAGTTAATTCTCATACATCCGACAGCAATAACAGGTACATTTATCCCCGAATTACCCAGCTTGATGGTTCTCATTTTTATACCCCACTTTAAAAAGATTTGATATTTATTTTATCATATTTATTATTAGAAGTCGATTGTTTTCATAAAATCACCAATAAATTTGCTCATCCTGCTCCGAATATTTATCGTATTAATACGCTAATTCATTAAATATTCTGATTTTTTTATTTATAATCCCGACTTGGCTCAAAATGTATTGACTGAATCTTTTATTAAATATATAATATTCTGAGACAGTGTTATATTTCTGACCAATGATTGTGAGGATTTTATTAATGATAACCGGTGCCTTTGCCATGGTGAAATGTCTGGAGAAGGAGGGCGTTCGGGTGGCTTTCGGCTATCCCGGCGCAGCCATCTGCCCCTTTTATGACGCGCTCATTGACAGTAATATTCACCATGTACTTGTCCGGACCGAGCAGAATGCAGCCCATGCGGCAAGCGGTTATGCCCGTATTTCGGGCGGTGTGGGGGTGTGTATTACCACATCCGGTCCGGGTGCTACCAATCTTCTCACCGGGATTGCCTCGGCTTATATGGACTCGATTCCGTTGGTGGTTATAACAGGTCAGGTACGCAGCGATCTGCTCGGACGAGATGTGTTTCAGGAAGTCGATATCACAGGAGCAGCCGAGCCCTTTACCAAGCATTCGTATCTTGTTAAAAAAGCGGAGAATCTGCCGCGGATTTTTAAAGAAGCGTTTCATATCGCTGCGACCGGTCGTCCCGGTCCGGTGCTTATTGATGTGCCGATTGATGTACAAAAGGCATCCATTTCAGAATTTGATTATGGCAAGCCTGTCGATATAATCGGTTATAAACCCAGTGTTCAGGGGCATTCGCTCCAAATAAAAAAGGCTATACAAGCTATACATTCAAGCAAGCAGCCGGTCTTATGTGCCGGTGGCGGGGTGTTTTCTGCCAATGCTTGTAATCAGCTTAAGGAATTTATCGAGAAGTGCAACATTCCGGTTATCTGCACCATGATGGGTATCGGCGTTCTGCCGACCGAACATCCTCTTAATATGGGTATGTTGGGCAGTCATGGCTGTGTTGCCGCCAACAAAGCCATACGGGATGCCGACCTTGTAATCCTTGCCGGTGCCCGCGTGGGAGATCGCGCCGTTGCTTCCCCCGGACAGGTGGCGAGCCGTGCAAAAGTAATACATATTGACATTGACCCTGCCGAAATCGGCAAAAACATGCCGGCGCATATACCGATCGTGGGAGATCTTAAAAAAGTGCTTGACGAGTTTATAAAAAGCTGTGAATGGAAAGCTCCGGATGAATGGGTGGATCGGGTTACCGACCGTAAACAACGTTATTCCCGAGTGGAAATCCCCCCTGTCGAGGGATATGTCGAGCCTAAAAGTTTTATGCGAACCCTGTCGCTTAAAATGAATAAGGATGCGATTATTTGTGCCGATGTCGGTCAGAACCAGATCTGGTCTGCCAACTATTGCGCAATAGATAATGGCAGGTTTTTAACCTCCGGAGGACTGGGTACAATGGGCTATTCCATCCCCTGCGCCGTGGGTGCTAAAATCGCCGCTCCCGAGCGTCGGGTTTGTGCTGTCTGCGGTGACGGCTCCTTCCAAATGAGCATGATGGAGCTTGCCACCATTCGTCAGGAAAACATCGGGGTTAAGATTATTATTATGTGCAACACCCGTCTGGGTATGGTGCGCGAGCTTCAGGATATGCATTTCGGTTGCCGTCACTGCGGGGTATATTTAGAGGGCAGTCCCGATTTTGTGTCGTTGGCGGGTGCTTACGGAATTGTCGCCCGTTCGGTTTCATCTAATGAGGAAGCCGAATCGGCCATCGATGAAATGCTTGCTTCCGACAGCCCCTATTTGCTTGTATGCAATGTCAGTCCCGATTATTCGTCACTATAAGGAGGAGTGCCGCATGAAATATACCATATCGGTCCTTGTCGAAAACCATGCCGGTGTCTTATCCAAGGTGTCCGGGTTGTTCTCTCGCCGCGGTTTCAATATTGATTCGCTTGCGGTCGGGGTTACCGAGGATGCATCCATATCCCGTATGACAATTGTTGTCGAGGGTGACGAATATGTGGTTGAGCAGATTGAAAAACAGCTTAACAAGCTTATTCCTGTCATAAAAGTTAAAACTCTTGTGCCTGGTGAAACAATAGCCCGCACCCTATCATTAATCAAGGTTTCGGCTGTAACGGGGCAGCGTGAGGACATTATGCGCATATCAGAATTGATGGGTGCACGGATTGTTGATGTCACCCGGTCAACCCTAACCCTTGAATTTTCAGACACCGCCGAACGTACCGAAACTCTCGAAACGCTTCTCCGCCCTTACGGAATAAAAGAAATTGTAAGAACCGGTATTATAGCGCTTGAAAAAGGCGCCAATGTCACCCGGTCAACAAAAAAGTCCTAGTGCTGATTTAATTTATAAGCATAGATAATATCCAAGTCTGTAATATATCCTCTATTATGATATTTCTATATATTTATTTCAAATCAGTGTAACCTACTCATGATGTTTTTGCGAATCCTCATTATATATTAAGATTGTTGTTCTACTTCTCAATCGGATTGGTGTTAATTCGCATTATCATAAAATCAACCGTGTAAAACGGTACAGGAGGTAATTCCATGGCAAAAATTTATTATCAAAGTGATTGCAATCTCGGCCTGCTGAAAGGTAAAACCGTTGCTGTTATCGGATACGGCTCTCAGGGGCATGCACATGCACTCAATCTGCACGAAAGCGGTGTGGATGTTATTGTCGGTCTCTATAACGGTTCCAAAAGCTGGACCAAAGCACAGGATGCCGGTCTCAAGGTTATGACAACGGCAGATGCCACCAAGGCTGCCGATATCATAATGATTCTTATCAATGATGAACGCCAGGCTGACATGTATAATAAGGACATCGCCCCAAACCTGACCGCCGGTAAAGCCCTTGCTTTTGCGCACGGTTTTAACATTCACTTCGGGCAGATTGTTCCGCCTTCTGATGTCGATGTATTCATGATAGCACCCAAAGGCCCCGGTCATACAGTGCGCAGCGAATATGTTGAGGGCAAAGGCGTTCCATGCCTTGTTGCCATCCATCAGGATGCTACTAATCGGGCGCTTGATATCGCTCTTGCATATGCCGCAGGCATAGGCGGTTCGCGTGCAGGCGTTCTGGAAACCACCTTTAAGGACGAAACCGAAACCGATCTTTTTGGTGAACAGGCGGTTCTTTGCGGCGGTGTTACAGCCTTGATGAAGGCCGGATTTGAAACACTTGTGGATGCAGGATATGCTCCGGAAAACGCTTATTTTGAGTGCATACATGAGATGAAGCTGATTGTTGACCTTATTTATAAAGGCGGCTTTGCCATGATGCGTTATTCCATTTCGGACACAGCCGAGTTCGGCGATTACGAAACCGGTAAGCGTCTTGTCACCGATGAAACCAAGAAGGAAATGAAAAAAATACTGAGCGAAATTCAGGATGGGACCTTTGCCTCCAAATGGATTAATGAAAACAAGGTGGGGCGTTCACATTTCAATGCCTGCCGTCGTATCGAGGCATCCCATCAGTTAGAGGCTGTAGGTAAAGAGTTGCGCAAAATGTACAGCTGGAATGAAGACACTATAGATTAATCTATTCGCGTTAAAAATGCCGCTGAAGTGTAAACCCACTTCAGCGGCATTTTGTCATTAATCGGTATTATTTTTCCTCAATAATTGACGGTGTACCGGATGGTAAGATAATTTCGGTTGCGTTGGAGGTATCGCTTGCCATTATCCCCTTGAACTGATCTCCGTCCATCTTCTCATTTGAGAAAAGGAACTGGGCGACAGCGTGCAACTTCTCGATATTTTCCGAAATTTTGCGCTCGGTTTGGGAATAACAGTCGCTGATAATCCCTTTTATCTCAACATCAATTTGTGCGGCAACCTCTTCCGAATAATTTCTTGTATGGCCAAAATCGCGGCCTAAGAAAATTTCATTGGAGTCAGATGAGCCGTATAAAATCGGGCCCAGCTTTTCGGACATGCCATATTTGATTACCATGTTTCGTGCGGTTTCGGTGGCGCGCTCGACATCGTTTGATGCACCGGTGGATATATCCCCCAACACCAAGGCTTCGGCAACGCGCCCGCCCATCATGACCTGAATTCCCTCCAGCATCTCTTTTTTCAAGCGATAGGAACGGTCGGTTTGCGGAAGGCTCATTGTATATCCGCCCGCCATGCCGCGTGGTATCACAGACACCTGATGTACCGGGTCTTGGGTTGGCGAAAAATAGGTTACAACGGCATGACCTGCCTCGTGATACGCAGTGAGCTTCTTTTCCCGGTCAGTAATCACATGACTGCGTTTCTCTGTACCCATTACAACCTTGATGGCAGATTCCTCAATTTCGGGCATGGTTATAGAGTGCAGACCTTTTCTTGCAGCCAGCAATGCAGCCTCATTAAGCAGGTTTTCGAGATCTGCTCCGGTAAAGCCGGCGGTAGTTTTTGCAATAACCGATAAATCCACATCCGGTGCAAGCGGCTTGCCGCGAGCATGTACCTTGAGGATTTCCTCCCGCCCCTTTACATCGGGGTAATTGACAACAATTTGTCGGTCAAAACGGCCGGGGCGCATAAGTGCCGGGTCAAGAATATCGGGACGGTTGGTGGCGGCTATCATGATAACTCCCTCGTTGGCACCAAATCCATCCATTTCGACAAGCAACTGATTAAGCGTCTGTTCGCGCTCATCATGTCCGCCGCCTAAACCTGCACCACGCTGCCGTCCGACAGCATCTATTTCATCAATAAAGATTATACATGGCGAATTCTTCTTGGCTTGGTCAAACAAATCACGGACACGGGATGCGCCTACACCAACATACATTTCTACAAAATCGGACCCCGATATTGAGAAAAACGGAACTCCGGCCTCCCCGGAAACAGCGCGGGCAAGCAGGGTTTTACCGGTGCCCGGAGGTCCTACAAGCAGAACACCTTTTGGTACACGTGCGCCGAGCTCCTTAAACTTTTTGGGCTGTTTAAGGAAGTCAACGATTTCCCGCAGCTCCTCTTTTTCCTCGTCAGCTCCTGCTACATCAGCAAATGTGGTTTTACGCTTTTCATCAGCCGGTTGCTTAACACGGGCTTTTCCAAATCCCATTATCTTCCCGCCATCCATGGATGACAGCGAACGGCGCATCATCACCCACATCACCACAAAGAATACAATGATGAGCAAGGATGGAAGCAGATTGACAATCCACGGCAGTTCACTTACCGGTTGATAATCAAATTTAATATCATTATTAGAATTATCGTCTCTGTTATTGGTATTGACTATTTCCCGAATATCCTGAAGAAACAGGTTTACATCAGGAACGGTGTACTTTACCAAATCCTTATCGTCGATCTTCCCGTCCTTGTTTAGATCCTCGCGATACGGTTCTCTCAGAGTAAGCGCAAGGGTGCCGCTTCCGAGGTCAAGGGAATATTTTTCCACCTTATCCCCTTCAAAATATCTAACAATATCGGAATATATCGTTTTTTTGGTATCCGTGCGGGAATCAACCACCAGCCACATCGCGATGATAATGAGCAGCGGTATTCCCAGCACCAGACCGATATTACGAATTATTTTCCCATAATCGTTGTTGTTGGACTCCAATGTATACACTCCTTTTCCTATATGAGATCCTTGGCCCAAAAACAATCATTCAGAATATATTTCAGGTTTAAGAACAGCGATATAGGGAAGATTGCGGTATTTTTCCGCGTAATCAAGGCCATAGCCTACAATAAACTTATCAGGAACCTGTACGCCTACATAATCAGCTTTTATATCAACACGGCGGCGTTCAGGTTTATCAAGAAGG
>JAQUHC010000011.1 GCA_028683785.1 Oscillospiraceae bacterium | reverse complement strand
TTTAACTCTTGCGAAGCCGTATCCGGTCATGAGGACGGCGACCAACTGAAATAAAACGCTTGGAATCATTATTGTAAGTGTTTTTAAAACAGACTCTGAGTATTTCATGAGTGCCAACGCAATTTTCATGGCTTCCATATTAAATGAACGCGGCAACCAGACCACAGAAGGATTATACAAGTCATCCAGCGTTTTAAAGCTTGCGGACAGAATAAACAGCATTGGATATAACATTACAAAGCACAAACCCACCATCAAAACGGCCTTGCCGGCGCTCTTCAAAAAGCCTCCGCTTTTATTTAGATAATGTTGTTTATTATCCTCCATAAACCTGTCGGCTGTCTGAAAAACATTCTTAAATTGTGCGTTTAATCTATTAATCATAATGCTCATCCCTTAAATTTATCCGGCTATTTCCTAAAAGCGGTGTTTTAAAGTGGCCACCTAATTATTCTGCCATGGGAGTTTTTTTGTTTTCCACAGAATGAGGAATGCCGTTCCAAGGAGTATTATTAATCCGCCAACGATGGATATTGGCAACCATAAAATTGAGCTTTCCTTTTCATCTGTTTCAACATCTGAAGCAAGGGTAGAGGTTGTGCTAACAAGGGTTGTGTCGTCAACAATCTCATCGGTTGTTTCGGCTGTTTCTTCGTCTGATGAAGTTGTGGTAGTCTCCAAAAGACTGGTTGTGTCGATTGCCTTTGTGGGGGTGGTTTTATTAGTTGACGACGAGGTGGTGCTCTCATAAAGAGGCCCGTCATCCTTTGTGGTGGTCGCAGCGGAAGTCTTACCGGAGAGATCTGAATTCGAGACTTGAAATTCACCCGAGCCGTCTCCAAATGTGCAGGCAAAAGCAGTATCTCCGCCGAAGTCCTTCAGATTTGTAACTTCTTTAAAATTCTCATCGGTGTCCCAGGAATAAACTATCATATTGGCAGCGTTGTAAACACGGAAATTGCGGAAAGAGACGACACCTTTTACAAAATAAGCACCCATTTGCAGAAGGGCGAATTCCTCAAACGCACCGCTAATCATCACCTTATCGATATTGTTGAAGGTTATAAAATTGCCGTTGTCCTGCTTCATTTCAACCCATCCGTCGGTTGGTTTTCGGTATTGATTCAACCATACAACCATATTTTCGGGATCGCGTCCGTCTGTAATATTTACAAAAATATTACTGTCGGGCTTTAACTTCTGATAGCTGTCTATTTTTATTTCACATTTCACTGTAAATGGGCCGCCTGATGCAAAGGTTCTCTTATGCAGCCCTATGCGGATGAAGGGGTTGATGTCGCTGTTTGTTTTAATCGTAATCATTTTTGCGGTCAAGGCCTGAGCGGAAAATCCCATGAATGTACCGAACATGAAACTTAAGGCTAAGAAAAAAACCATAAATCTTCTTGCTTGTTTTTGCATTTACATTCATTCCCTTTCTCTGCTGAATTATTTATTTTTATTTTTCGTACATTGACAATTTTCAAGTGCAAGCTTAACTGCTCCAATACAACCTGAATCTGAGCCTAGCAGTATTTTTTTGACCGGAAGACGGATGTTTCGTTTTGCCAGTTCGCCGGAAAGAAGGGGTGAAAAAATATCAAACCATTCAAAGCTTTCTCCACCAATCAAAACCAGTTCGGGATCCGCGGTAGCTTCTATGTTTCCCACCGCCCAGGCAAGATGACCGGTGAATTCACCAAGAACGGCTGCAATATTTTCATTTTCGCCCGGGTAAAGCTCATGGTATTCCTCCCTGCAGGCGTTTAGGCCAAGCACTCTTTCCATTTGTTCCGAAAGGATACTTGTCGCTATGTATTGCTCCAGACAGCCTGTCCTTCCACATGAACAGGGTTTCCCGTTTGGGATAAGCTGCATATGCCCCCACTCACCTGCGCGAAAACTACTGCCGTGGTGAATGTTTCCGTCAATCATGGTTGCGCCGCCGACAATGGTTCCCAATGTTAAAAGAACGACATCTTTGTAGCCTTTTGCAGCACCCATCCAGCTTTCACCTATTAGGGCTGCACGGTCACTATTTTGTACCACAACATCCACATCAAGCACCGAACTGACCACCACACGAAGGTTGATTCCTGTATAACCCGGGATTGTAGAATTTAAAACGATCCCGTTTTGGGGATCGATACGGCCGGTTGAAGCCACCCCGACGCAGCTAATTTCGCTGTAAGGTTGTGCAAGTGTATTTACCAGGGACTGAATATTATGAATATATTTAAAAAAGCCCTCACCTGACTCTGCAGCCATTCGTGCAGTATTAAGAACTTTTCCGTCCTGGTTGCATACAATGCCGCGTATTTCGGTCACTCCACAATCCAAACCCATGATTCTCATAAAAATCCCCATTTCTCCACATATGCGATTTTAAGCTCACGGTCATCTTTCGTTTATCTTAACCGCATTAACAATTGTCCTTATTTTTGTTTAAAACTTTTTCCTTGTATTGGGTAGGTGACATACCGTAATAATTACTGAAGGCTTTGCTGAAGCTATGCAGAGATTTATAATTAAGTAGAGTGGCGACCTGCGTGCTTTTCATTCCGGACGCCAGAAAGCCAACGGCCTTTTCAAATCTTTTTTCATTGTAATAATTCCTGAGGGATTTACCTACAACCTTTGTGAAGAGTCTGGATATATAGGTATAGCTGTATCCGACCTGTTTGCTAACATCGTTCAGATGCTCTATTGCACAAATATTTGTGTCAATATAGACGATGATCGAATAAATCAGCTGTCGCGACTGCTCCATGGGCTCTCCCGATATGTAACGGCGGGGATTTTTCAGCATAAGAGCGCGGTATGAGAGCAAAAGTATTTGATAAACGGAATATTCAATCATTTTCTGGGATGCCGTGTCATTGGTCATCATTTCGTTAAAAACGCTTGAAAAGATATTGTGAACATCGGATATATCATTGGCCAGCGGGTTTTCGCATTCGTCAAAAGCGTCCTTAATATCCTTCCATATTCCTTGTGTTAGTTTTTTATCAAAATCAAATCCAAGGTAAAAGTAGCGGATAGGCTCCATTACATCCGATTTTATACAATGTATTTCCCCGCAACGGTTCAAAAAAAGCTGCCCTTTATGAATGTCGTAAAATTTGTCATTTCGGGATATTGAGCCGCGGCCACCCACAACGCAGGTGATTTCATAGCAACATTGCTCGTGATCCTTTACTACATAGCCGGGGTCACAACCGATGTCGCCGATTTGCCACATAAGAATGGAACCGCATCTCACAGGTTCACATGAATATTCATTATTAAAATGAAATTTCAAGCCACGTAGCAAAATTACACCCCCGGATCATTTAAGTTTCATTTTTAACAGCAGTACGGTAATCTAAAAATTCGGGAGGCTGAATATTTGCATCAAAAATCTCGCCGCGCTTTATGTGTTTCTGCTCTTCAATGAAAAACCATAGAGATGTAAGCGAAACCTCGCCTTCCCGAATGACGGGGATTATCAAACCACCATTTTCATATAGCAGTGACTCTGCTTTTTCCAACTCACCCATTTTCGCATAGGCGACGGCAAGGTAGAATTTAAGTTTGCCGTCCTGTTGGAGGGAGACAGAAATATTTTTATAGCACTCCTGTATTTCACCAAACATATCGGCCTCATACATAAATCTAAAACAGTCCCTTGCAAGAGATACATCATCCGGATTAAACTTCAGTGCATCCAGTATATGTTTGACTGCGTTTTCAAGGTCACCGTCTGCATAACAGCAGGCCGCCAGCCCATAGCTGATCCAGCATGACGGCTGTATTGACCAAGATGTTTCAAGACTCCGCGCGGCATTAAGATAATCACCGCGTCCGATAAGGAACATACCGATATGATAATGGGCGTACCAGTTGGTCGCATCATTTTTACAGCTTTCTTTTAATAATTCAAACCATTTATCGTCGAGCATATAAGAAGGAGGGCTTTCTTTGGGGTTAGGGCTGGGAAGCTTTCCGGTTTCGAGTAGCTGCAACCAATGCTGCTGTTTTTCATCCGGTTTTCCGAAATCAAGGTGATCGGGAAATTTCTCCCCCGACTTTAATCTTCTTAGGCTTTCAAGAGCTCCGAAACCCGAGCCGTATTGAATGACCTCTCCTTTTTTTAGGGTGTAATCCTTTAATGAGGATTTCAAATAATCATCAAACCACTTTTCGGTAGCAATCTCATTAAGTCTGTTTTCCACTTCGATTTGAGCTGTGTCCCAGTCACCGTGTACGGCACTGGGATTGGCGTTAAGTGCGCCATAACCTTCGACCCACTCCCATGCGCTGAGCGGCGGCATGGGGATACATTCATACTGAGTGCGCCCAAGCCCTGCCTGGATTTCTGCATAATCACCCGCTTTATCAGTCAAAAAGCGCTGCCAAGTATGCCCACCTTGGCACTGCCCCCAAACGAACAGCTTTCTTCCCCTTAGGCGGCGGGTAGAGGTTTGCACCATTCCTTGTCCTGTCCGGTCAACCGCTGCGATGTAATTTCTTTTCCCATCCGGAATACGGTAAAAATAGTCCATCGAGCTATCGGTGTTCACAGGATATGACACATCTCGTCCCTTTCGTATGGGTACCGTGGTCTTGCTGATGGTATTCCCGGTGCTGTAATAGGACGAATCGGCGGGCACTATAACCCGAACATCTTTTTGTTCCCTGATGGCCATATTACTCCACCAATACATGGGAATGGTGCGGTTTTGCAGATTGCATATCCGCATACGGCACAGTAGCATTTGGGAATTCCCAGGCAGGCTGAAATCCATCTGATAGGTGACACCGCGGAGCCTTTCATATTCATACATTCTCAGTATCGGAGTTCCATCAGAGGCTTTTAGACGAGCAGTGAATAAGGGTTCGCAGGTGAACGGAGTGTGCCCGATCATCCCAATGTTCCATTCAACGCCGCCGCTGAACCATGCGTTGCGGAGCGCCAGATTGCAAAATCTTATACTGTCGTTTAAATACAAAAGCTCCCTTCCGGAAATTTTGTCATACAGCGACCATAGTCTTCCGCCAAGCTCGGGCAAGAAAATCGCTTTCAGGTAATTGTTTTCAAGAACCGCGGCTTTATACTTACGATCTTCAAGGGAGCGGTCATACAGATCCTGCTGGTTATAAGGGTAAATACTCCGGATTTTCCCTATATCAAAAAATATCTCATCTTCCTCATCCAAAGAAACGGACTTTTCTGTTTGAACATTTATAACCGGTATTATTGAAGGAAATGCACTTTCCCGGTTAAGATTTGCGCTTTTAAGAGACAAGTTTTTAAAGGTTAAATCCATCATTGTATTTTCTTCCTAACATTCGCATTTATTTATCACCGGGCTTGGTTTCCTGAATGACTTCATTTGCTTTACGCCAAAGCGAAAATTGGTTTTCCATTCTGAGCCGCACGGTTTTTGATACCTGGGGGAGGATGCTTTCACCCAAATTGACGATTCTGTCAACCCTTGATATAGCCTCGGGAGTATAAAATTCATAGGGCTCGGGCATATGCCACGCAATTGCCTTTGCGTCACAGCTTTCATTGATATCTGCAAGGCAGCTGTAATAAGAGAACATGAGATCGGCAGCTTCTTCAAAAAGTTTTTTGCAGGCTTCCATAATAATTTCGGATGCTGTTATATGCATGTCCCACATACCTTTTGCCACGACATACCACAGCGGCCACCGTAGCGGATAGCTTGACTGGGTATCGTTATACGCATCTACCGGTCCCTGATCGTAATATATGTACTGAGCGCCCAGTTCCTTAAAACAGCGTTGGTTGCGGGTGGCTACATCGCCCTGCACCCACGGTATATCCTTCCAAACCGGAAGAGCTGCAGCAGGGCAATACCACTCCCATATTGAAACATTTTTGCAGTCGGTCATATCCATCCACTTTTTAGCGTTTTCCAGCCAGGGCAGCTCATAAAAGGTATGCCCGAATTCATATTGATACCGGATATGATATCCGCAGTCCGGTCCGGTATCAACGGAATGGAACATACAGGACTCCTTACAGAACATCAGCATGACATTTTTGTGCAGCGGCATTTTTGTTCTCGGCGGGTCATAGGTGGGGAAATAGATAAAAATCATGAGGTGCTTATCAGGATGCGATTTTTCAAGGCCTTCAGCAACCTGATTGACAAACCTAACCATTGTTTCTCCGGGCGTACCCATTTTTCGGCATTCTTCACACTCGCAAAAGCCTTCGAAAAAGCCATCGTTTGCCGAAAGAGTAGCCTGGGTATAGGTTGGGTTATCAATAATAAACCTGTCAATTTTTTCGATCGTTTGTTGTACAACTTCAGGGTTTGAATAGCACATCTGCCACCATTCAATAAAAGGATTCCGAACGCCGTCAATCAGACAGTACCACTGGGGGTGTTGTTCAAAATATATTTCACGCGGGAACAGCCGCCAGTATGCGTGTTCGATTTCTTTTTCGCTGCCTCCGAGATACCATCGCAGACTCAGTTCGCGATTTGTTCTCAGAACCCAGTTCCGGCGGGAGCTGAAAGCCGGTGTATGATCTATATGTAAATATCCGACACAAAGGTTATCTTTCTTAGGGATGACCTGCCATAGCTCGTCAATGCCGTACCACCCGCAACCAAGCCTTTCGAGCAGCATGGTTACAGCAAACTGCGTACCTGTGAACACCTCATCGTCATTTCCCATGAGAACCAGCTTTTCACCGTCCCGCCATAAGATCACCCGCTCATTGTCGGGATAACCGTGCGGTTGCAAAAAGCCCATATCGATAGTTTCTCTTGATTCCCCGACCAGGATTCTGTTTCCCACTCCTGTCAGGCGGTCATCAGATATTGGAAGCGTGGCGCCTGATATGCGCTTAATCATATCTTGTAGATCTTCGGCAGCTTTTAAAACCTTTGATGAAGGATTCTGCGCCACAACAATGGTTGCATAGGGGTGACCATCCTGAACAATAACCATATCGGAATAGACAGGATTTCTGTTTCCCACCATAAAACAACCCCCTAAAGCATGATGATAGCTCCAATACCAATTCCGTAAATTTGCATATATATTATCGCAAATATCACAAATTATTGTATACTATAAATGCAATTCAATCATAGCATCCAATAGCGAAAACTACAATAGCACAAATAATAGAAAGCATATATTCGCAACCATTACCACAAAACATGACAACCAAAACAATTAAAAATTAAGCATAATGAAAATCAGCCGAATAAAAATATACGACTGATTACAGAAATATTCAGGTCTTTTTAGTTACTAATATGCTATAATAGAAAACAACCTATCTAATTGCGTCACAGTAAGATTGGATATTCGGGAATTCATTATACAGGTTATAATATTCTTCTCCCAGAAAACAAGCAAAGCAGGTAGCGGTATCAAAGCCCTTGTTTCGGTAAAATTCAGCATCCCTTTTGACAACATCTTTGTTAAGCGTAAAATATTTCATAGGCTTTTCCCATTCGGAAAAGTATGAATTGTCCAGCCAGTAGTCCAGCGCTTTGGCGTTTTTAGTACCGAAAAAGCCCAAAAGGTCATCCAGCGGCTTGATCTGACCTGCATTTTTAACGGAACTCTTGTCGGATAAAGGAATATTTAAATCCCTGTTCATCGGGGCATATTCCAAAAAAATTCCTGGCTCAGGTTCCACACAAGACGGCTGAATTAATGTATCATGGTATGCTAAATAACACTGACTTGCTAACGGGTTTACGGTTTTAATTCCCTTAAGAATGGCATTGTAAACCAAAAGGGACGAATCCGAGGCGGTCAATTTAGTGCATTCATGACAGCGGCATTTAGAATCGGTATGATCGTCCAGCCAGAAATGATAACGGTTGGTAGTAGGTGTGAAAATATTTGCAAGGATTGCTGCTCTTTGAGATACATAATCAAGGGCGTCCTTGTTGGACGGACATAGATTATAATCGTTAACCCGCTCCTGCCGGTCGTTCATCCTGAACCAATCGGGGTGTGTTTGAAATAATTCCCGGGGCAGCAGCCATGAAAGTGCATGCATTTCATATTCGATATTAATGTTATGGCTTTTCAGCTCGTTTAAAAGAGCTTGCGTCTCCGGTCGTTTAATGTTCTCGATTGCCTCATCAACAGCCCTTCCTCCGGTTAAACCTCCGACGGGATGGATGCCGATCAAATTCAAATCTGACTTTAATAATAAACCGTTCCAATAAGAGGAGATCTCATCCTGATATATGACTAGCCCTTTGTAGTTAAACATAATAATTCCCTATCCTTCTATGACATTGTTAAAATCAGTATAGTTCAGAATATTATAAATATCAATTTATAAATTGAAAAAGCTGATTCAGATAAATAAGTATACAAATTGATTCAAGACTTTTAAAGGAGAGATTGCTTTGTACGAAGAGGAGGTTCTGGGGAAAACCTATCATTTTGAAAACTGGTTTGAGGATCCAATCTCATTGGACTATGTTGATGTTGTTCAGACAGGCGAGCTGGTTGTGGAATCTGGATATGAGGTAATGGCACATACCCAGATATGCAATGAGATTAGTTATATTGTGTCCGGAAGGTGCACATTTTTCACAAACGGCAAGGCAATGGAAGCTTCACAAGGGGATATTCATATAATACCCAAAG
This sequence comes from Oscillospiraceae bacterium, assembly GCA_028683785.1. Classification (GTDB taxonomy): domain Bacteria; phylum Bacillota; class Clostridia; order Oscillospirales; family Acutalibacteraceae; genus Avimonas. The sequence goes on along the minus strand of JAQUHC010000011.1, from coordinate 15,869 downwards.
GAAGCGTTCATAAAATTCTGGCCGATAAGGATGAGCAACTCAGATATACTTATATCGGGTTCAATTTCAAGCCCGAAGCCAAAAAAAGCGGCATAAATGAGATACTGGAATTCTATAACAATCCCCAGCTTTTTCTGCTTAATGACAAAAATCACACACGCACCTATTTCAATCAGCTTTTGAGTGAGATCTATGCCAAGCAATTACTTAATAAAATCATGATAAACTCTTATGTCAATCAAATTCTGATACATATATACAGAATATTTAGGATGGAAGGTGCAGATAATTATCATCAGTCGGTTGAGGAAGCAAAGGTAAAACTGATTGTTGGACATACCACCTATTCTGTTATTCGATATGTAGATAATAATATTTTAAATATTAAGAGTATAAAAGATATTGCCACAGACTTATGTTATAGTCCGTCATATATATCCCATCTATTTCGGGCGAAGATGGGGATAACGCTGCAGCAGTACATTAATAATAAAAAAATTGAAGTTAGCAAAGAGTTGCTCAAGGATGAGCGCAACAGCATTACTCAAATCGCTGAAGTCTTAAATTATGAGACGGTACAGAGCTTTTACAAGATGTTCAGGCGTTCCATGGGATGCGCTCCTGTCGAATACAGAAAGCGTATTCTGAAAAATGAAGCGGAGTCATTATAAGTTTGGCTACTCTGCTGGTTGTATTTTTCAACCGGCAGTTTTTTATCCCTTTAATTGATTAAAGTAGCATATTTGCGAAAAGACAAATATGGATAAATAACTCGAACAATATGTATGTTGTAATTGCCTCGATTATTGATTATTCTTAAAAAAGAGAACCATGCGTACAATATATTGTTATATATTGTATAAAAGCATTTTTTATAATAACAATTACGGATAAATTCACAAAGGTAAGGGGAGATATCAAATGAAGCCGAATAAAAGGAAAAGAACGGTAGCGGCAATATTGTCTTTAATAATGATATCCACTCTTTTTCAACCCAATATAGTGGCACAGGTATCGGATAATAGTGTAAATCAAGATACAAAGGATGAGGTTATCGATTACAGTGGGCGGGAAAACAGCTTTGTTCAATATCTTGAGATCATTAAAAATAATCAATATGCAAACGAGCCGATCATTCTTCCCGAGTCGGAAGCTCAAATTTCTGTTGAAAACTCTAAAAGAGTGAAGGATGATAAAGGCAAGCAAGGGGTTCAGCTAAGCTCTGGCGGGTGGATAGAATGGAAATTCGAATCCGAAGAAAACGCTGTATATATTCTTAGTCTTGAATATAAGGCGGGGCATGTTAAAGGCAATAAACCGCTTATAGACATAACTTATGACGGCGAAACACCTTATAACGAGCTAAGCGGATATGCGCTTAGTCGTGTATACAAGGATAAAACAGAAATTAAGAAGGATAGCCGAGGTAATGACTTAATACCCGAACAGATAGAGGATGCTCGCTGGCAGGAGACCGAGCTTGGTGATACCTCAGGGCTATCGGGTGAAGCGCTGTGCCTTTATATAAAAAAAGGAGAGCATTCCCTGCGTATAGAATGCAAGCAGGAAATCCTTTTGGTGGGCGGTATTACGTTGGCAGTGAAAAAGGTCGTACCCGATATAGAACAGGCTGCGGCATATTATAAAAGACTCGCATATATTGAGGTTCCCTCATTTTTGGAGAAATATCAAGCTGAAAAAGCATTTGAAAAATCGGATGTTACTTTATACCCAATCTATGACAGAAACAGTCCGGCCACCGAGCCATACAGCCCAACCCGAATCAGCCGTAACACCATAGGTCGTCAAAACTGGTCGGAAAACGGTATGTGGCTTTCATATGAGGTAGACAACATACCAAAAGACGGGCTGTATTACCTTACGGTTAAATATCGACAGAGTGACGCGGTGGATGTTACGGTTTTCCGAAACATTTATATAAATGGAGAAATCCCAAGCGTGGCGTATGAAAATGTTAACTTTTCATATGGGATCAGCTGGAATATAAAAACCATATCGGATGAAAAAGTGAAGCCGGTACCGTTTTACCTGAATAAAGGGAGAAACTTAATAAAATATGAGGTAAGTACCGGCAAGTATACAGAGGTTCTGCAGGTGGTGGATGAAGCAAATTATCAGCTTAACCGCCTTTATACGCAAATGGTTATGATCACAGGCACAAACCCCGACAAATACAGGGATTATTATCTTGATAAGGAGATTCCGGGCCTGCTTGATTCCTTCAAGACGCAGGCAAATAATCTTCACGAAGCTGCAGATTTGTTTGATAAGTTGAGCGGCGAAAAATCAAGTGAGAGCGAATCCATACGAGCGATGGCACGGCGTCTTGATAGTTTTATCAAGGATCCCAACTCGATCCCCCTTAGGATATCAAGCTATCGTGATGGAATAAGCAGCCTGTCGGGTTGGCTCAATAATATGACCGAGCAGCCGCTTGAAATGGATTACTTTATGATACATTCGGCGGATAGTAAGTTGCCTTCACCAAAGGCAGGCTTATTTGCGGTTTTGAAACATTTTATTGATACCTTCTTGGCATCCTTTTTTGAGGATTACAATACGGTCGGAAACAAAACAGTCAAAGGCGGTTCGATAGATGTTTGGGCCAATGTCGGCCGAGACCATATCCAGGTGATAAAAAATCTGATCACCGATGATTTCACACCAAAAACTGATGTTGACGTTAATCTCAGTGTGGTGCAGACCGGATTTATTGAAGCCAGCCTTGCAGGGAAAGGCCCCGATGTGGCAATAGGTATCGCCCGGGGACAGCCTGTTAATCTGGCAAGCCGGAGTGCTCTGCTGGACTTTGAGGGTTATTCGGAGTTTGAGGATATGAAACCGCGTTTTGCCGACACTGCAATGTTGCCATATCAGCTTAACGGGAAAATATACGGCATACCGCTAACACAAACCTTTTACATGATGTTTTACCGTAAGGATATTCTGGCGCAGCTGAATATCAAACTGCCCGAAACATGGGATGATATTTTTGAAGCAGTGCCAAAGCTGCAACGCAGCCACATGATCATCGGTCTGCCGTATTCGGTAATTTCTGCGGCTACCGCTGTGGATAACGGCCTTGGAGCAAAGGATCTATATGCTACCCTTTTGCTTCAAAACGGAGGGTCGTTTTATAAGGACGATTACACTGCTACCGCACTTGACAGTGAAGCAGCGGTAAACGCGTTTAAATCATGGTGTGACTTCTATACCAAATACGGATTTGATCTTGCATATGATTTCTATACCCGCTTTAAATCCGGAGAAATGCCAATTGGCATAGCATCCTACGAAATGTTCAATACAATTTCATTAGGTGCCGAAGAGATACGCGGAGTGTGGGGGATGGCGCAGGTACCCGGAACGCGGATGAAGGATGGAAGCATCAATCGCTCAGAGGCGGGAGCGGGAACGGCGGTTGTCATCTTCAAAAAAGCCGATAATCCTGAGAGCTGTTATAAATTTGTCGACTGGTGGACCAGCAACGATATTCAATATAACTACGGCTCTACTCTTGAGAATATACTTGGGCCTGTAGGAAGATACACAACAGCAAATTTAGACGCATTTTCAAGGCTGCCATGGTCTGACAGCGAGCTGGAGCTTCTGTCAAAGCAGCGTGAAAGCGTGTTCGAACTTCCGGAAATCCCGGGCAGCTATTATGTGTCCAGAAGCATTGACAATGCATTTCGTGCAGTGATATTCGATGGAGATAATCCTCGTGAAATTTTTGAAAAGGAAAACCGTAACATTAACAGGGAAATCACCAGAAAACGCCGTGAACTTGGATTGCTAAAATAAAAATGGATACAAATTTTTATTTGTGAGAATACTTTTAACGGATTACTTGGTACGCTGTTCAAGTTTTAATCTTTATAGATTTGCGTTTTGCCGGGGGTTTAATGGCGCGGGAAAGGATGATGGTATTAGTGAAAAACAAACTCGAGAAAAATGTTGATTTCACCGTTTGGGAAAAGATTAAAAGAAGCCGGGAAAGTTATATTTTGCTTGCTCCGTTTATGCTAATCTTTGCTCTGCTTACGATTTTACCGATGCTGTCCGCCATCGGGCTAAGCTTTACCAGCTTTAATATGCTGGAGATTCCGCGCTTCATCGGGCTGCAAAATTATCAGCGAATGCTGCTGGACGACCCGATTTTCTTTAAGGTCGTTAAAAATACAATAGTTTTTGCCTTTATAACCGGCTCCATCAGTTACATACTCTCATTTTTGTTTGCATGGCTGATAAACGAGACCGGCAGGGCATTAAGAACGGTTTTGACGGTGCTATTCTATATACCCGTTCTAGCAGGAAACATATATTTTGTATGGGCGTTCCTCTTTTCAAGCGACAGCTATGGTGTCGTAAACGGGTTTCTTATTCAGATGAACATTATAAAAGAGCCGATCGGATGGCTTATTGATCAGAATATGATTATGCCTTCGCTTGTGGTGGTGCAGCTTTGGATGAGCTTAGGGACAGGCTTTCTGGCTTTTATAGCAGGATTTCAGAGTATGGATAGAAGCCTCTTTGAAGCCGGAGCCATCGACGGCGTACGCAACCGCAGTCAGGAGCTGTGGTATATAACCATCCCCTCAATGTCAAATCAGCTGTTGTTCAGTGCAGTCATGCAGATTGCGGCATCCTTCGGTGTAAGCACGGTTATCGTGTTTTTGGCGGGCTTTCCTACCACCCAATACAGTGCGGATACGGTTGTCACATACATTATGGACATTGGCACAACTCGTTTCGAAATGGGATATGCCTGCACCATTGCAGTATTTTTGTTCGCCCTTATGTTTTTGACCAACTTTATTATAACCGGTGCATTAAGAAAATTCAGCACAGATTGAACAGGAATAAATCCACCTACTTCAAATAATTTTGTGTCCTCTTTTTCACGATTAAAAAGGGTATAGACACGGAAAGGCACGGTTTTGTATATGAAACCACGTCCGGGACGTTCTTTGGTCGGTACGGCAACTGTATTTCTATTCTTGCTGTTGTTCAGTGTGTTTTTCATGCTGCCCATTGTTTATGCTATAAGTACAGCATTTAAGCCTTTTAATGAAATTTTTATATTCCCTCCCCGCCTTTTTGTGCGTAAGCCGACCTTTAACAATTTCATTCAACTTAACTATTTGGTCAGTGATTTTTGGGTGCCGCTGTCACGATATATATTTAACAGTGTTTTTATAACCATTGCCGGAACATTCGGGCATATAGTGCTTGCCAGTATGGCCGCCTACCCCTTGGCAAAACACAATTTTTACGGGCAGAAGGTACTAACCAAAATCATTGTGTTGTCCTTGCTTTTTACTGCATCGGTGACATATATTCCGCAGTATGTGATTTTGTCCGGAATAGGCGCTATCAATACATACTGGGCGCTGATTTTACCTGCTTTGCAAAGCTCGCTGGGGCTGTATCTGATGATGAATTTCATGCAGAAGATACCGGAAGAGATGTTGGAAGCTGCCCGAATAGACGGGGCAAAGGAAGCACGCATTTTCTGGACCGTGGTAATGCCTAATGTCAAGCCTGCATGGTTGACCCTGATGATATTTTCTTTTCAGGGGCTTTGGAACAGCGGCAGCGGCGCATTGGTTTTCAAGGAGGAGCTCAAGACACTCCCTTCTGTTATGACAACCATTGCAGCCGGAGGTGTCACAAGAACAGGTGCGACTGCAGCGGCAGCGCTGATATTGATGATACCGCCTATTTTGCTGTTTATATTCTCCCAGAGCAGAATAATTGAAACCATGAGTACCTCGGGATTGAAATGATCAAGTTAAACTGAAAGGAATGGTAGCCGGTATGGTGAAAATCTCAACAAAAAAACTAATCACGTTTCTGGCTGCCACATTAATTGTTGGTATGCTGGGTTCGTTTAGCGCAGGTGCCCTAACGAGCGAAGCACCATATTACAGTTACCGCTATGATCATTGGGGGAGTTCTGTCCCCACTGCCCAAACATACCTGCCCGAGCGTACTGTTTCAGGGATAACGATTGGCGCAGGCGCTTTGAAATCACCTACGGATATTTTCTCCACCCCGGATAATGAAATTTATGTTCTTGACTCCGGAAACAATCGGGTTCTGGTGATGGACAGGGATATGAAGCTTTTAAAAGAGCTGGGGCCGATGGAATCGGACGGCAAGCCCATGAGCATGATGGAACCCATCAGCATTTTTGTCAGCAACCAGCATAAAAAAATTGTGATCGCCGACAAAAAAGCCGGTGTTCTGATATTCGATTTGAGTTTAAAGCTGATCGACACTCTAAAGTCACCAAACAGCAATATATTGCCCAAGGATTTCTTCTTTGCACCGGTAAAAGCAATTATGGACTCAGCGGGCATCTATTATGTTGTTTCGGCAAACTGTTATCAGGGGGCTCTTCAATATGACGAAAGAGGGGTTTTCCTAGGCTTTTACGGAAGCGAAAAGATAACCCTTACCGCCGATACACTTGCAGATTATTTTTGGAAACAGATTTTGACCGATAAACAGGCTGCCAATATGAAACGAACCGTTCCGGTGGAGTTTGTCAGCTTTACGGTGGATAAAAACAACTTTATTTACACAGTACGAAAAGGGAACGATGTGACCCAGGGGCAGGTAAAGAAGCTGAATGCCCTGGGCGAAAATGTCATACCTGAGAAGGTGTTCGGCGACCGCGGCACCGAAACCATGCTTGCCGACATTGCGGTGGATGCGGATGGATTTATCACGGTTCTGGACAGCAGAAGTGGAAGGCTTTTTCAGTATGATGGGGAGAGCAATCTCATGTTTGCGTTCGGAGGAAAGGGGATACAGAATGGGCTTACACAAAATCCGGTTGCGGTAGAATCGCTGGGCGATAAGCTGCTGCTTTTGGATGGGCAGACAGGGCTAATAACATTATTTACACCAACCGATTTCGCAAAAAATGTCAGGAAGGCGGTTCTCCTTTGTGACGATGGCAAATACCGACAAGCTATGGAACCGTGGGGCGCAGTTTTAAAGCAGGATAATTTATATGAGCTTGCCAACAGGGGACTGGGCAAGGCATATGAGGGCATGGGCGATTTCAAAAAGGCAGCCAAATTTTATAAAGTCGCCTTTGAACGGGAGCTGTATTCTGAAGCGTTCAGTGAATACCGCGGAGATATTTTGAGACATAATTTTCTGGTGTTCATGCTTGGGATTATCCTGTCTGTTGTAGCTCCTGTCATTATAGTTATATTGCGCCGAAGAAACAAAAAGAGCGTTTATGATGTGAAGATCGGGCGGTTTCATTATCCCGTTTACTGCATGCTTCATCCGTTTATCGGTTATACAGATCTTAAAGAACGGAAAAAGGATTCGGTCTTAGCCGCAAACGTTCTGCTGCTGGCGTATTTTATTGTTTCGATAATCGAGCGGCAGCTGACAGGCTTTGCTTTTAATTATAATCGCACGGATAAATTTAATTTAATGTTCTCCCTACTTTCTACAATTGGATTTTTCGCAGCCTTTACCATCTGCAACTGGTCAATCACCACGATTCAGGAGGGAAAGGGCAGACTGAAGGAAATATGGAACTACTGCTCATATGCGCTGCTACCTTATATCATTGGTACGGTTGTGGTAGTAATTATGAGCAATGTCCTCACCACAAACGAAGCATCCTTTATTTCGATGGCGCGGTTTATTGTATATGCATGGACCGCAATAGGGCTTATTATGGCGATTAAGGAAGTTCATATGTATTCATTAGGAAGGACAATATGGACGACCATACTTACGCTTGCAGGAATGCTGGTAATATTGTTGATATGCGCCTTAAGCTATAACATATTATCACAGCTTCTCGAATTTATAGGAAGCATTTACGCCGAGCTCAAGATGATGTAGGAAGGAGCTGATAGTGTGAAAGAGCATAAAAAATACACACAGGCAGGTGCAAGCCGGTGCAATCTTTCATTCATGCATTTGCAAAAGCCTCAGCGCAGGAGCATTTATATGAATATGAAAAGACTGTATAGACTTATGCTTGCTGTTGTATTTGCTGCGGGAATCACCTTAATAATTCCAAATGCCGCAGCGCAGACACAGATATATACCACTGCAAATAATCAGGGTGAGAGCGCGCAGGCTTTGGACGGATACCAGCTTTATGCCGAGAACGGTCGGTTTATGCTTTATATCAATGAAGAACAAGGTTTCCTTATTTTGCAGGATAAAGAGGGAACAACTTGGAAAAGCGTGCCCGATAACCATATGGAAGATCCCTTGGCTCAGGGGGGCACCAGGCTGGCCATGGAGTCTCTCATTCAGGTGAAATACTCAGACAGGCTGGGGAATGTAAACCCCATCAACGCAAAGACAGCCTCGGTTAAAAAAGGCGGGCTGACTTGTAAAAAGATTGCAAACGGGGCTCTTCTTACATTTGCCTTCCCGAGAGAGGGCTTTTCTATCCCAATCGAGATTGTGCTCGCAGAGGATTATGTTGATGTATCCATAATTGCAAAGGATATCACCGAGTCCGAGGAAGTCTATAAGCTTACAACGGTGTCGGTTATGCCTTACTTCGGCGCAGCCGGCAGTCAAGCCGAGGGGTATGTATTTGTTCCGTATGGAAGCTGAGCAATAATTGAGATGAACCGCCCCGACCGCTTTATCGAAGATTACAGTCAATATGTATACGGCAGAGAATACTCAACCACAAGAATTCAGCATGATGTGATGGCCGAAACGGTGCGTATGCCGGTGTTCGGGATTAAAAACGCAGACCATGCCATGATGGGTATAATAACCGACGGCGCCGGACGAGCAATCGCAAACGCATCGGTCAACGGTAAACGATGCAGTTACAACAACGCTTATATGGAGTTTATATATCGCGATTCGGATATGGTGCTTATCGAAAAGAAAGCACAGACGGTTCGGGTACTGGAGCAAAACCCGCCAAAGCCCGGGAGATATCGCATTCGCTACTTTTTCCTTGAGGGGAAGGATGCAAATTATGTAGGTATGGCTCATCGGTTTGGAGAATGGCTGTTGGGTGAGCAGAAAAGTTCGGTATCCGCTGTGCCGCTGTATATGGAAATTATGGGCGGCATTATGGCACGAGAAAGCTTCTTGGGTTTTCCTGTGAACCGTGTGGTACCTTTGTCGACATATTCGGATGTGCAGGAGATGACAAAGCGGCTGGCTTCATTGGGTGCTGACAAGTTGGCCATAGATTATGTCTATTGGAACAAAGACGGGACAGGTGCCGCCATACCCAACGGAATTAAACCCGAAGGCAGGCTGGGTGGTAAGAAAAGCTTTAAAAACATGCTTAACTTTTTAAAGCAAAACGGAACCGAAATATATTTAGATTTCAATTTCACAGATATGGTAAAAAGCCGCTGGGGATTCAATACAAGATTTGATTCCGCATCATCAATTCAGAGGAGTCCGGCGCTGCAATACGCATACAGAATCAATGACCTGAAAGCCATACTGACCGAACCTCAATTCCTTTTAAATTTCATTAAAATTAAACAAGCTGCCGGTAAGGTTGCGGATGCAGCAGATAAATATGACTTCACAGGCGTAAGCGCAAATACCCTGGGGCAGAAGGTATATTCAGATTTCAGCGGCAAAACGGTAAAGCGGGATACGGCAGACAAGGAAATTCAGTCTATTCTGAGGGGGCTAAAGGACGCAAAGGAAAAGCAGCTTTTATCAGAGCCTAATGCCTATGCGGTCGAATACGCAGACCATATTACCGATACCCCGATATACAGCAGTGGTTATATGGTTGAGACATATACCGTTCCGTTTTATCAGATTGCGCTGCATGGGAGAGTCGCAATGAGCACACCGGCCATTAACACCATGAGCGATCCGCAACAAGGTGTTTTAAAGGCGTTTGAATCTGGAATCGGCATAAAATACCACTTTATTATGAAAAATTGCAATCGTCTTGAATCCACCCCGAACAACGATATCATAAGCTCTCTTTTTGACGACTGGGCGGAGGAAGCCGCTGAAAAATATGTTGAAATAAAAGATGTGCTTAATACCGTGGCAGCACAGCAGATTGTTTCCCATCGGGTCATTACACAAGATGTGCGTGAAACGATATTCTCCGGTGGAGTAAAGATTTATGTTAATTATGGAAATCGAGATTTTTCGGAAAGGGGTATTACGGTTAAAGCGGGCGGCTATACGGTATCTGGGATATAGTATTTGAAATTATAATGGTTTCTTCACAGATAAAGGTCGGAAAAGACGGAAAGGGCAGGGTTTTTAGTATGAATGGGAAAAAAGCCGGATCGGTTTTTAAAATGACCCACATGCAGAAAAAGCGGGCGATATGGGGTGTTCTATTTATACTTCCATGGTTCATCGGCGCGGTTTATTTCTTTTTAATTCCCATGATACAGTCGGCTGTCTATGCTTTTAGCGATGTCACCCTGACCGGAACAGGGAGCGCATTTGAGTTTATTGGGATGAAAAACTTTATATATATGTTCGCGCAGGACCCCAACTTCATCACCAATCTTACCGGATCGGTAATTAATGTAATCTATCAAGTGCCGGTAATTGTTATATTCAGCTTGCTTATCGCAATCATACTGCGTAATAAATTCCGATGCAGGACATTGGTGCGGGCTATCTTTTTCTTCCCCGTGATAATAGCATCCGGCGTGGTAATTACCATCCTTCGCGAACAGGTTATGATGGCGGCGACATCCATAACAGAGCAGCAGCAGGCATATATGTTCACCGCGCCCTCCTTTACCTTCTTTATTGAACAGCTGGGAGTTCCGGAAAGTATAACAAAAATTGTTCAAAATGTTATGAACGGTTTCTTTGATATTATATGGAAATCGGGTGTTCAGATCATTCTCTTACTGGCAGCGGTCAACCATATTCCCGCAAGCTCATATGAAGCGGCCGATATCGAGGGCGCATCGGCATGGGAAAAACTTTGGAAGGTTACATTTCCTCTTATATCACCAACCGTTCTTGTGGTGCTGATCTATTCCATAATTGATTCATTCACCGACTACGGCAACCTTGTTATGCGTATGGTCAGCAGTTATTTCGATAAAGGACAATATGAGTACAGCGCAACGATTGGTATTACGTATTTTATCATGGTTCTGCTGCTTGTCGGTTTCGTCAACTTCATAATTGGTCGCAGGGTTCATTACGCGGTAGATTAATAACTGAAATAGCAAATATGGATAACTCGATGGAATGTTTTGAGTATTGTTGTTGATGTACAAACAGTATATAATTATGTCACTGCATATAATAATATTGGTTAAAATATTGAAATATTTTGAGAGAGGAAAGATCGGTTATGAAAAAAGGGGTTAAAAAGTCCATATCATACTTTATTACCGTTTTATTGCTTTTCGGAGTCATTGGAGGCGGGTTGTCCGCTTTTGCTCAGACAACAAAACAAATAGTGATAACTACCAATACCGATGATAATCCGTTTATCCGTGTTTTTCTCAACAGTTCATTATACAAAACCGGCGGCCCATTTACCATCAAGGCTGAGATGAAGATTGAAAATTTCAAGAAAAGGAAAGCGGACGCCAACATATTTATAAACATCCAGGATGGCAGAGAAAAAGGGGTGGCGGTTACAACCCTGAATACCTGGGCAAAGAATGTTGATTGGTTTGAAATTAAGACTAAAGAGGGCGAATATATAACATTTGATAATATAGACAAGGTTCTGATTGATAGCACGCTTCAGCCCTATGGCCTGCTGAACACCGGCGCAATATACTGCAACGCTACAATTTCATATCGAAATTTTAGGATTTATAACGCTGCTAACAAGGTAGTTTATTCCTGGGATACCGATAAGGACTTTCAGGGACTGACCAATCTTAAAAACATAAAGTCGCCCGAACCGGTAGTGTTTGGTCTTTCCTTCCATGATGGTTCCGGAACCTTTACTGTTTCGGATGTTGATCTTTCAGGCGGAACCCCAACAAACACAACCACCAAAAAAGAGGGTGGAATATATGAGGATGAAACCACAACCACAAAAGCGGTTGATACAACCAAAGTGGCAAGTACTACCGGCACATCGAGCACTTCGGAGGTAACAACACAGGAGGAAACGCAAACCACCGAAACATCGGTAGAAACAACAGAGTTACTAGACACAGCCGAATCGACCACAGCTAATCCAACCGGGTCGGGCTCACAGGATAAACCTTTCAATGTTTGGATTCCAATTGCAATAATTGGCGGTATTATTGTTTTAGGCGGCGGAGCATTTGTCATCCTGTTAAAACTAAATATGCTTCCCTTAAAAAAGTAATCAGATCCCATAACACTATCTAATACAAACGGAGGTTTGTAAAATATAAATAAGGAGAGGTATTATGAAAACCAAAGGTGTTAAAAAATTTTTAGCTATTCTTTTGTCGGTTGCCATGCTTGTAAGCATTAGCGCGTTTTCGGCAGCGGCTGAGTCAACGGAGTATTCACCTAATCGATCTATTACCATCACTAATGTAAGCGAAGCAAATCCAACGCTTAGATTTACCGTACTCCCCTTTGATTTAGGTGAAAACGGTCCCTATCATCTGTTTGCCAAGATGAAAATCGAAGGTTACGGACTGGTTGACGGCACAAAAGACGGATCGGTTACCATTACAAAGAAGTATGGCAACTATGACGACAACGGCACATTAAAAGTAGCGGATAAACAGGAAAGCGTAAAATGGACAGCCAATACAGACGGCTGGGTTGACATGACATTGGCTGACGGTCGCCATATTCCTTTGGACAATTTCGACACCGACCTTATTCTTGAGTTCACAATGTCCAACGCCAAGGGAAGCTTCACCTTTGCAGATTTAGTCATTGCTGACAAAGATGATGAAATCGCTTATTCACTGGCCAATGATACAACACTCAACGGTGTCGTCAATCTGGCCGCATCATATATCGCCGGCGGTATATGGACGCCAAGTGTAGATAAGACGATAACAGCCATTTCGGTTTTTTCAAAGGGTTATACCTATACCCCTAATAATGTTTTAAGCATAGATATCCCACACACCTTCCCGGCCACCGGCGAGGAGAATACCCCTCTCACCAATCCGGAAGCTAATGCTTATAACATTATCGATTTTGGAAATGCAGCATTCCCGGCTGATAAAGGCCCTTACACCGTGCGCGGTATGTTTAAGGTTGAGAACTTTGGAGTTTCCACCTTTGCAGATCACCAGTGGATCACTGATAATGCCTGTTTCTTTATTGAAGATGCCGGTATTCGTCCGCTGCGCGGCGATACGGGTAGCTGGATTCCTTTAGTTAAGCAGGATGGCACCCCATATTCTTTCGATCCGGCCAATATGACAAATAAATGGGTTAATATCATGGGTTCATGGGGAGCCACAGGTAAAATGTCCCTTGCCGATATGGAGATCTATGACTCGGAAGGCACTCTTGCATACAGCTTTGCTACAGATACAACCCTGGTAGAAGGCGATGTGCCATGGAGATCCTCAATCGGCGGAGGCGCCATGCTTTCATGGGCATACTTTACAGGGCTTGGCAGCTACAAGTATGATGTTAACGATGTTCCTGTAACTCATACCGATGCAGACTATGAACTACTTAGTTTTGATGAGACGTATGTTCCTTTTGTTGAGCCGATAACAACAACAACAACAACAAAAGCAACGGAAGCCGGAACCACCACAACAAAAACCGCTCCAAACCCAGCAACCGGCTCTGGTGCACCGATTGCTGCTGCCCTGATGGTCTTTGGTACACTGTGCGTGTCTTTAATGACCATTAACAAAAAAAGAGCCCATTAAATAAAAACTTTATTAATTAATTATTGCCGAGGTGCTGTGCATTGCATTGCATGGCATCTCGGCTATAACTAACCCAAATTAAGAATATGGTAGTCGAGAAAGTCGGTGATACAAATGCAAAAACAAGTTGCTGATTTAGCTATTACAACTGACGGCTGGTTTGGGGTTAACACCACCCGGAATTTAAGATCAACAGATAAGATAATCAAATCTATCGGCAGGATGATTTTTTTAATAGGCATGTGTTTTGTCATGTTGTATCCCGTTTTATTTATACTGTCGTCCGCATTTAAAACTCTGGCTGATATTTATAACCCATCGGTAGTATGGATACCGAGGTCGTTCAATCTCCAGCCATTAAAAATAGCAATGGATATAATGCAGTATCCCACAGCAATTCTTAAATCTATACGTATTACGGTGGTTAGTGTTGGGCTTCAGCTGATTGCAGTGCTCCTTGCAGGATATGGATTTGCCCGCTTTAAATTCCCCGGTAGGCGCTTATTGTTCGGGCTGTTAATATTTACAATTATCGTACCGGTTCAATCGTATATTATTCCGCTGTATGTTAATTTAAAAAACTTTGACTTTTTTGGAATTGGGACATTAATCGGATTTATAACCGGAACACCACTGACAAAAAACCTACTTGATACAAATCTTCTGTTTTATCTACAGGCAATTTTCGGGATGGGGATAAGGTCGGGATTGTGTATTTTTATCATCCGGCAATTTTTTAAGAACATGCCTGTAGAATTGGAGGAAGCGGCAACCATAGACGGATGCGGCCCGTTTGGAACCTTTTTAAAGGTTATGATACCAAACACTTTACCGCTTATTACCACGGTTACGGTTTTCTCGGTCGTGTGGTATTGGAATGATTTCTTCTTGTCCTCAATGTTCTTTCGCGCTGAGTTTCCGGTTTCGGTCAATCTTACATTTTTGAGTACCCTTCTTACCACATCAGACAATGTGGTATCCGGAATATCAAGTCAGGAGCTTCTACTGCTTAAAGAACCAATCCTTGCGAGTGGCTGCCTGATTACAATATTGCCTATTATATTGATGTATGTATTTGCACAGCGTTATTTTACCGAAGGCGTTGAACGCAGTGGTATTGTGGGCTAAGCTGTTATCAATTTGTACATCGGTTAACATATTTGAGAAAATGCTAATAAATGAAATCTTGAAGGGAATGGCATGAACATGAAAAAACGTATTTCCGGTATAGCATTATTTTTATTATCAGCGACGTTAATATTTTCATTAATAGGTTGTCAGAGCGGCGGAGGCACTAAAGAATCATCCATGTCGGGTGAAGACAAGTCGGCACTTCTCGCGGCAGAAAAAGGAAAAAAGCTATCAATAATGATACCCGGTCATAATTCAACATCCGATGACCCAGAAATATGGCAAAACCCGGTTATAAAAAGCTTTGAAGAGAAATACAGCGATGTTACCGTGGAATTCATTTCTGCCAGCTGGGAGAATTGGAAGACTAAAGTATTGGCAAGTGCAAGCAGCGGCGAGCCTATTGATGTTATAAATGACGGCGCAAATAACAATCCGATGTTTGCTATGCAGGGAGTTACCCAGCCCATCCAGAAATATATTAACATGAGCAATCCCAATTTGCATATGGAAACTATGGATGCGGTTTTTAAATACAGCAGCGATTATTATGTTGCGGTTGCAGGCTCAAGTGTATGTGTTATATATTATAATAAAAACATATTTGAAAATGAAGGAACGGATGATCCCAAGCAGCTTTATGACGAGGGGAAATGGGATTTTGATACTTTTGTGCGTATAGCAAAAGAGCTTACCTATGACAACAACACCGGCAAAAGGTGGGGATTCTGTACCAATTATCCTTATGTATTTTTTGGTGCCAACGCTACTTCCATGCTTAAGCTTGACAATAACTATAAATATCAGCTGAATATAGAAGACCCCAACCTGAAAAAATCTTTGGAGGTTGTTCAGGACGGATGGTACACAAGCAAATGGCAGGGATGGGAAGGAACA
>JAQUHC010000124.1 GCA_028683785.1 Oscillospiraceae bacterium | reverse complement strand
TTTGCTATAATCCTGTTGTGTTATTAATGTTTTCATCGACATAATTATACCAAAAAAGCCAGAGAAATGTAACTGTTTCCCTGGCCTTTTTTGTTGTTTTTCGGGGCTGATTTATGCGTCAGCCCCCTACGGGGATATATCAAAATGGTTAAGCAGGGGGGTACAATTTGGAATTGCCAAAACGCAAGAAAATGCGGTTAGACGGGTATGATTACAGCCAAAACGGCGCATATTTCATTACAATATGTACCCATAATCGTAAAATTTTATTCGGTGGTGTAGGGGAGGATTCCATATCCTCCCGAATGATTGATAATAATTTAAAATAAATATATAGAAATATCATAATAAGAAGATATACAACGGACTTGGATATTATCTATGTTAATAAATTAAATTAGTATGACACGGTATTTAACCGAACAATTAAACAATATCCGCACATTATGTGCTCGCAATATGTTGTGATGCCGAACCATTTTCACGCAATCGTTGTTGTTGAACGGGCGGATATGGAATCCGCCCCTACGGGGATATATCAAAATGGTTAAGTAGGGGGGGTACAATTTGGAATTACCAAAACGCAAGAAAATGCGGTTAGATGGGTATGATTACAGCCAAAACGGCGCATATTTCATTACAATATGTACCCATAATCATAAAATTTTATTAGGTGTTGTAGGGGAGGATTCCATATCCTCCCGAATGATTGATACTAATCTCAATTATAAAAGCCGATAAAAAGGAGTGATGCGTTCCTAATACTAATTTAAATTAAATTAGTATAGGAAGAACGCGTTCTGAACGATAATTTTATCGTCGCTTTTATTTGAGATTAGTATGACACGGTATTTCACCGTATAATTAAACAATATCCGCACATTACGTGCTCGCAACATGTTGTCATACCGAACCATTTTCACGCAATCGTTATATTTAAACGGGCGGATATGGAATCCGCCCGTTCAGTTCTTTTTTGTTTTTGAGGCTGATTTATTTGTCAGCCTCCTTCCGTTTTATTATCACAACCGATTGCAATAATGGCATGGACTTCCTTGTTGCTGCATATAAATGAGATGGTGACAAAAAAGCGCGAAGAAACATTTGCGCGAGACTCAATCGGAAAGGCGTGTTAAAAATGAACGAATACCATCCCGAAAGCAATTTAATTGACACCATCCAAAACCAAACATATATCCGCACAGCCGAAGGGTTGGCGGAAGCGGCTCTTGGGGGTAAGGTACTGGAAGCGAGGGCGGTTTTGTGTGATTCAGGTCACTCACTGCATGTTGACCTGCCCTGTATGGAGGGGATTATCCCGTATCACGAGGGGGCAATCGGTATTGCCGAGGGGCTGACACGGGATATTGCACTTATTTCGCGGGTGAGCAAACCGGTTTGCTTTGTTGTGCGCGGATTTGAGGATATGCCGGACGGCGGAAGACGGGCTATATTATCACGGCGGGAGGCACAGGAAAAGTGCCGTTATGATTATATCAATAAGCTGCGATGCGGGGATATTATCCCTGCCAAGGTTACCCGACTGGAATCGTTCGGGGCTTTTTGCGATATAGGCTGCGGGATACCAGCCTTAATGCCGATTGCCAGCCTCTCGGTCAGCCGTATTACCCATCCGTCCGACAGATTCTACCCCGGAATGGATATTTTGGGGGTGGTATCCTCCATGGAGGGCGGGCGGATCTGCCTGTCTCAAAGGGAGCTGCTCGGAACTTGGGAAGAAAATGCCGCGTTGTTTTCTCAGGGTGAAACCGTGGCGGGAATAATCCGCTCGGTTGAGGAATACGGTGTCTTCGTCGAGCTTACACCAAATCTTGCAGGCCTCGCAGAGCCACGGGAAGGGGTGTACCCGGGGGAACATGCAGGGGTTTACATAAAAAGCATTCTACCCGCCAAAATGAAGCTGAAGCTGGTTATTATCGACACCTCCCCGCCCCCGTTCGAACGAACGCCCCCGAACTATTTCATTAAAAGCGGACATATTGACCGCTGGGTATATTCCCCGCCCGACTGCGGCAAGGTTATTCAGACCGAATTTTAACAATATAAAAAAGGGCTGATACTAAATCCTCCCCTACACCACCGAATAAAATTATACGATTATGGGTACATATTGTAATGAAATATGCGCCATTTTGGCAATCTCACATTGTACCCCCCCTGCTTAACCATTTTGATATATCCCGTAGGGGCGGATTCCATATCCGCCCGTTCAACAACAACGATTGCGTGAAAATGGTTTGGTATGACAACATATTGCGAGCACATAATGTGCGTATATTGTTTCGTTATTCGGTTAAATACCGTATCAATCATTCGGGAGGATATGGAATCCTCCCCTACACCACCGAATAAAATTATACGATTATGGGTACATATTGTAATGAAATATGCGCCATTTTGGCAATCTCACATTGTAACCCCCTGCTTAACCATTTTGATATATCCCCGTTTCTGCGGATTCCATATCCGCCCGTTCAACAACAACGATTGCGTGAAAATGGTTTGGCATGATTACATATTGCGGATATTTTTTAATTATTCGGTGAAATACCGTATCAATCATTCGGGAGGATATGGAATCCTCCCCTACACCACCAAATAAAATTATACGATTATGGGTACATATTGTAATGAAATATGCGCCATTTTGGCAATCTCACATTGTAACCCCCCCTGCTTAACCATTTTGATCCTCCCCTACACCACCAAATTAAAATTTATACCTATAATCATAATAGAAAAACCTTTGTTTTGTGATAGAACCACTGAATTGTTTAATTATCATCTACAATGTACGGGCGCACCTGTGTGTGCGCCCGTCTGTGTTAATCATCTCAAATAAATCAACCATATCCAACTGAATATTACGCGGAAAAGTCAAATTGGCTGTTGTATAGGTTCGCGTAAAATCCGTTTTTAGCCATAAGCTCATCATGTGTACCCTGCTCCACAATATCTCCCTGGTCCATACATAATATGAGGTCTGCATTGCGGATGGTTGACAGACGGTGGGCTATTATAAAGGACGTTCTTCCCTCCATTAAGCGCTCCATCGCCTTTTGGATTAATACTTCGGTGCGGGTATCAACCGAGCTTGTGGCCTCGTCGAGTATCAATATCATCGGGTCTTTCAGAATGGCACGCGCAATGGTAAGCAGCTGCTTTTGCCCCTGAGATACATTGCTTGCCTCTTCATTGAGCACCATATCATATCCGTCCGGCAGGGTTCTCACAAAATGGTCGGTCTGTGCCGCCTTGGCGGCCGCGATTACCTCCTCGTCGGTGGCGTCCAGTCTGCCGTAACGAATATTATCCTTTATTGTTCCGTTATAAAGCCATGTATCCTGCAAAACCATCCCAAACATAGAGCGCAGCTCATTCCGCGAAAAATCACGGATATTATAACCGTCGACAAGTATTGCCCCCTGATCCACATCGTAAAACCTCATGAGCAGCTTGACAATTGTTGTCTTGCCCGCTCCGGTCGGACCCACTATTGCAACCTTTTGCCCCGGAGCGATATTCGCCGAGAAATCGTTGATAACAGTCTTATCGGGGTTATATCCGAAAAGAACATGGGCAAATTGTACGCTTCCCCTTATATGAATAAGAGAATCGGTGTCGGGTAGGGTGTCGTCGGTATTTATATGCACCAGAGGATTTTCAGGCGCCTGCTCCTCCTCCTCCATAAACTCAAAAACGCGCTCGGAGGCCGCGGCGGTGGATTGCAATATATTTGATATTTCCGCAAGCTGTGCTATCGGTTGGTTAAACTGGCGCACATACTGAATAAACGCCTGAATATCGCCTATTTTCAGATTGCCCTTTATCGCAAGATATCCGCCCAGAATACATACTGCAACATATCCCAGATTGGAAACAAAATTCATAACAGGCCTGAGAAGACCTGATAAAAACTGTGATTTCCATGATGATTCGTACAGCTTTTCATTTAGCTTATCGAATGCCTCAACCGATGCTTTTTCACCGTTAAACGCCTTCATTACCATATGACCGCCGTACATTTCCTCAACATGACCGTTGATATGTCCCAGATATTCCTGCTGTGCGGCAAAATGCTTCTGAGAAAGCTTGACCAAGCGCAGGATCAGAAACAGAGAAAGGGGAACACTAATCAAGGCAATCAGCGTCATAATCCAGCTGATGGAGAGCATCATAACCAAAATTCCGATGAACATGGTGATGGATGTTATTATCTGGGATACGCTTTGATTAAGTGTGTGGGCTATCATGTCGATATCATTGGTTACACGGGAAAGCACCTCACCGTGGCTGGTCTTATCAAAATAGCTGAGGGGAAGCCGGTTGATTTTCTTTGCAACATCGTTTCTCAGATTATAGGTAATCTTCATCGAAACACCTGTCATTATCCAGCCTTGAATATAGCTGAACAGCGCGCTTACTATATAAAGCATCAATAAAAACAACAGAATGCCGCTGATTTTTACAAAATCAATCCCGGTCCCGGTCCCGGTTATCTTGCTCATAACACCGTCAAACAGAACATTGGTCGCCCGCCCCAATATCTTCGGACCTATTATTGAAAACACCATCGAAGCGATAGAAAAAACCACCACTATCAACAAACGGAACTTATATCTTGCCAGGTGCCGGGCAAGCTTTTTCATGGCGCCCTTAAAATCCTTCGGCTTTTCTCCCATACCCATATGGCCGCCCATAGGCCCCCCATGACGGCGGCGGGGAGGATTGGACGAATTATTTTCGCTCATGCCAATTCCTCCTTTGTCAGCTGGGACGATGCAATCTCCCTGTATGTTTCGCAGCTTTCCATCAGCTCTCGATGGGTTCCTGTTCCCACAATCATGCCCTTATCCAGAACAATAATCCGGTCGGCGTTCATAATGGTGCCGATCCGCTGTGCCACAATTAATACCGTCGATTTTACGGTATGCTCCTTTAATGCCTTCCTCAAAGCAGAGTCGGTCTTGAAGTCGAGGGCGGAAAAGCTGTCGTCAAAAATATTAATCGGGGACTTTTTAACAAGGGCGCGCGCAATAGCAAGGCGTTGCTTTTGCCCCCCCGAAACATTTGAGCCCCCCTGTGAGATTGAGCTGTTCATCCCGTCGGATGAAGTCGAGATAAATTCGCTCGCCTGTGCGATATCGGCAGCCAAAGCGATTTCCTCATCGGTTGCCTCGCTCCGACCGTATCGAAGGTTGGAGGCGATATCACCCGAAAAGAGGACCCCCTTCTGGGGGACATATCCGATAATCTCGTGCAAATCGTGCTGCGAAAAATTACGCACATCAATGCCGTCGATGAGAATTGCACCCTCGGTCACATCATAAAATCTCGGAATCAGATTGACAAGTGTGGATTTCCCCGAACCGGTTGACCCGATAAAAGCGGTTGTTTCTCCGGGTTCGGCAACAAAGCTGATATCTCGCAGCACGCAATCCTCCGCTCCGTCGTAGCGGAAGGAAACATTTTTAAATTCCACCCGGCCTTGTAGATTTTCTCCCGGCGTTTGGGGCGATTCCGGGTCAAGTATGCTCGGACGGGTATCCAGCACCTCTTGAATTCGAGCCGCCGATACGGCTGCTCTAGGCACCATAATAAACATTACGGCAATCATCAGAAAAGAGATGATAATCTGCATTGCATATTGGGTGAATGCGACCATATCACCGATTTGAATGGTGGAGGCTTCGATATGATGAGCCCCGACCCAAACTATTAAAAGACTTATACTGTTCATTATAAACATCATAACAGGCATCATGATTACCATAACACGGTTGACATACAGATGAACATGGGTAAGCTCACGGTTTGCTTGATCAAAACGGTTTTCCTCAAACCTTTGGGTGCCGAAAGCACGGATGACCATCATGCCGCTCAAATGCTCGCGGGTAACCAGATTAAGCTTGTCGACCAGCTTTTGAACCAGCTTGAATTTAGGCATCGCGACCACAAAAACTATCATAATAAGCGACATCAAAATTAGAACACCTACGGCTATTATCCAGCTCATGGACGGGCTTTTACTCACCGCCATGATGATTCCCCCAATTCCCATAATCGGAGCATAGCATATCATGCGGATACCCATAATCAACAGCATCTGCACCTGGGTAATATCAT
>JAQUHC010000010.1 GCA_028683785.1 Oscillospiraceae bacterium | reverse complement strand
CTTGAGATTGTTCGGCAATCAAGGGTTTAAGGTGAATTTTGCTATGGTAAACTCCATCTGGAATCTCCTGCAAGACTAAACTCCGCCTATATCCCTCTACTCTGGAATTTACTTTTTCAATTCACCTCTTTATAATTTTTGGTGTTGGTTATATTGTTTTTCACAACTCAATTATACCAAAAACGCAGAGGCAAGTACAGCTTATTGTACTTGCCTCTGCAACTTTTTTTGGCTGACTTTTGATACAGCCCCATTTTGTTATTATACTAATTTAATTTATAAACATAGATAATATCCAAGTCAGTTGTATATCTTCTTATTATGATATTTCTATATATTTATTTTAAATTAGTATTACATATTTTATCTAATTTTACGGACTCTTATTACCCCATCGATGTCTTGTATTTTTTCAATACAATCGTCCGAAACATCGCCCACAACATCAAGTATGGTATAGGCATAATCATTTTTGGAGCGGTTTGCCATGGATTCAATGTTGGCGCCTGTAGCCGAAACAAGCCCGCTGATTCGTGACAGCATGTTGGGAATGTTGCGGTGAAGAACACAAAGACGGGTATCTGTTGTGCGGGGAACCTCAACCGTCGGAAAATTGACAGAATTAATTATATTTCCGTATTCAAGGTATTCAATAAGCTCATGAGCTGCCATTTCGGCACAGTTATCTTCACTCTCGGGGGTGGATGCGCCGAGATGCGGTATTGCAATCACATTTTCGACTCCAAGCATATCGTCGGTGGGGAAATCAACGACATAGGCTGCAACCTTGCCGTCTGCAAGGGCTGCAAGCATATCATCACCGTTTACAAGTTCCGCACGGGAGAAGTTGAGAATGCGAACACCCTCGGGCATCATTGCAAAGGCATCTGCGTTTAACATACATTTTGTTTCAGGGGTAAGCGGAACATGAACGGTAATATAATCGCATTTTTCATAAATCTGCTCAAGACTGGATGAATGATGTATCGAGCTGGATACTCCCCAAGCCGCTTTGACAGACAGATAAGGGTCATAACCGTAAACCTCCATGCCCAAGCGCTTGGCTGCGTTGGCGACAAGAACGCCGATTGCACCAAGACCGATAACTCCCAAAGCTTTTCCTTTAATTTCAGGACCTGCAAATTGGCTCTTGCCTTTTTCAACCAGTTTGGCAACCTCATCCCCCTTGCCCTTGAGGGTTTTCGCCCAATCAACCGCCGAAATAACCCGGCGTGATGAAATAAGCAGACCGGCAATCACAAGCTCCTTGACCGCATTGGCGTTTGCACCGGGCGTATTAAAAACAACAATACCGGCAGCGCTGCACTTATCAAGCGGGATGTTGTTCACCCCGGCACCGGCACGGGCAATAGCAAGCAATGAGGACGGCGGCTCCATATCATGCATGGATGCCGAGCGCACCATAATGCCGTCGGGCGAATCGCTTGAATCGGAAACAATATAGTTGTCTTTATCAAACAAGCTCGTTCCGCAGTCAGATATCTTATTCAGGGTCAATATGTTAAACAAGTTTTTTCATCCTTTCTGTTGTATCAGGCATTTTCAACTTCAAAAGCCTTCATAAACTTAACCAGCTTTTCAACACCCTCAATAGGCATTGCATTATATATTGAAGCGCGCATACCGCCCACAGACCGATGCCCTTTTAGATTGATAAATCCTGCTGCGGTCGCCTGCTTAACGAATTTTGCATCCAATTCTTCGTCTCCGGTTATAAAGGGAATATTCATCAAAGAACGGTCCTTTTTAACCACGGTGCCGCGGAACAGCTTTGATAAATCAAGAAAATCATATAGAAGCGAGGCTTTTTTCTCGTTGATTACCTTCATCTTTTCCAACCCGCCGATTTCGTTCTTTATCCATTCGAGAACCAGCTTGCATATGTAAATGGAGTAGCAGGGGGGAGTGTTGTACATTGAATCGTTATCGCTGTGTGTTTGGTAATTAAACATTGTGGGGGTTATATCCCGGGCATTTCCTATCAAATCCTCACGGATGATGACAACGGTAAGTCCGGCAGGAGCCATATTTTTCTGTGCCCCTGCATATAGAACACCAAAGCGGGATACATCGATTGGCTGAGACAAAACACATGACGATACATCAGCCACCAGCGGCACACTTCCGGTTTCAGGCAGGGAGGTGTAACGCGTTCCGTAAATTGTGTTGTTCAAACAGATATGAAAATAATCGGCGTCCGATGTGAAGGAGGAGGGGTCAAGCTCTGGAATATATGAAAAAGTTTTATCTTTGGATGAGGCAACAATATTTGACTGACCGTAACGCGCCGCTTCCTGATATGCTTTGTTTGCCCACTGACCTGTAATTACAAAATCAGCCTTGCCGCTGCCGTTCATTAGGTTTAGCGGAAGCATAGCAAACTGAGAAGAAGCGCCGCCCTGAAGAAATAACACCTTATAATTATCGGGAATACTCATAACCTCGCGAAGAAGTGATTCGCAACCCTTGATAATTGACTCATAAACCTTGGAACGGTGTGACATTTCCATTACGGATTGTCCCGACCCCTCATAATCCAGCATCTGAGATGCAGCTTTTTTTAATACGCTTTCGGGAAGTACAGAGGGACCGGCTGAAAAATTATAAACTCTGGCCATGGGATTTTTACCTCCATTGATTAATGGGATTATTAATACTAATTCAATTTATAAACATAGATAATATCTAAATCTATTATGATATTTCTATATTTATTTTAAATTAGTATTTATTTGTTTTATTGTACTCCTTTGTGAAAAATTAGTCAATTAGATTAAGGAAATTATTATCATGTTTTTTATTACTTTTCTATTTGAGATTTGTGTTAATATGCTGTTTTGGAAGATTATCCACCGCAGGGCTGCTTATCCATTTGCCGTTAATATCAAAACGGGAGCCGTGACAAGGACAATCCCATGACAGCTCGTCGGGATTCCATTTTAATTCGCATCCGAGATGAGGGCAGCGGGTGGAAACCAGGAACACCTCGCCGTTTTCGGATTTATATGCTCCGACCTTTTTCCCTTTATATTCAACTATATCTCCCGCACCCTTGGGCAGCTCGTCAAGCCCCTTAACAGGAAAATGAAATGCCTGCGACAGAAGTCCTTTGGTTGATTGTAACCCGTCGTTCACAAAATTGCCTGATATTGATTTTATCGAAAATCGCTTAGGTGAAAAAGCCGGCATACATTCGTTACCTGCTCCTGTTATTTTGTCTGTAAGAAGTGTAGCAGCCACCATCGAGCTTGTCATGCCCCATTTATTAAATCCGGTAGCTACAAGAAGTCGCGGGGTAGAGGCGGAATAGCTTCCTATATAGGGTACACCGTCCGAGGTCATGCAATCCTGTGCCGACCATGAATAAATCGGCTTTGCTTCAGGATACAAGCGATTTGCCGCACATTTTAGTATTTCATAATTGTTCGGGGCTTCCGAAGCCGCCGGATTTTTTCCTGTTCTGTGTCCCGCTCCGCCCAGAAGCAGAATATCACCTTCACTTCGAAAAGATAAACCGCTGTCTTTTTGGTTAATATACATTCCCGACATTTCGGGCACGCCTTTCAGCGCTTGAACATAAGAACGCGATTGGTGCATACGCATAAAGTATAAGCCCGGATAGTTTATAAGCGGGTAATGGGTTGCAATGACGACCCACTTGGCACTTAACCTGCCGCCGTCATAATACACCTTCCCGTCTTCAACCGTCCTGACCCTTGTATTCTCATATATTGTAAGTTTTTCAGCAATTGCTCTCAGAAACAGCAGGGGATGAAAGCGTGCCTGATCAGAAAAACAAAGAGCACCGGTCACTTTGAATGGGAGCTCTGTGTGGTCGGTCATAAATGACGGTATACCCAGTCTTACGGCGGCTTCATTTTCTTTTTCCAGTTTCTCGGTGCTTCCTCTTGTGTATACATATGCAGGGCAGTGCTTAAAGTGGCAGTCTATATTCAGCTTCGCTATAAGGGTTTGATATTGTCGAATGGCGCGGCTGTTTGCAAGTGCATACTGCCATGCGATATTATCCCCGTATTGATTTAGTAAATTGTCATATATAAGTCGGTGTTGTGCGGTTATTTTAGCCGTAGTTCCTCCGGTTTCTCCCTCGCCGAGTCTTGCGCGGTCGAGAACAACCACCTTATAGCCTCTCTCCTGCAAAAAATAGGCGGTAAGAATCCCTGCCATACCTGCGCCTATAACCGCAATATCCACACTTTGATTTTCTTTCAGGGGCTTCAATTCGGGAAATTTACACTCAGCCTGCCACAAAGATTGCATATTCAACGACATCCTTTTCATTAATTCTAAAATAATCATATGAGAATTAGTATTGTCCTTATCATCTATTTTTACACGGTATAGATTGCATGGTTTAGAAGGCTGTAAAAAAACACCTGCAGTCTCTGCTTATAACAGAGCCTGCAGGTGTTTTTGAAGTTCAGTTGATTATACCGAGTGTAACTATTAAAATTTAAACTTCATTTGCTTCTTCATCCTTATTACCGTCATAAAACGGCACCTCTCCCAATAGGGGCAGCTTATATCTATCTCTCAGTTCATCAACATCATTTATGGTGGTGTCTATATTATATAAAATGAAAACAATAACAATACTGATTACAAAACCAATAGAAGCACCGATAGAAGAACTTAAAAAAAGATTTCTCTTGTAAGGTTTGAAAATAATAGACGGCATATCCAGAACTTCTATTATTCCGGCTTTCATTACCCCTTTGGTAAGCGGGGGAGCAACCGTAGCCAGAATTTTGCTTATCTTATAAGAATATTCAGCATCGTTTGTAAAAACAGTAATTTCCAGTATACTTGTATCTTCAATAGGGGTGATGCTTATATATTTTTGAAGCTCCTCAACCGTTGTTCCGTCACCCAATTTCTCAGCAACCGTTTTTAACACGGTATTGCTTTTAATAATGACAGCGCAGTTTGGTAACATCAATTTAGAAGCATAAATATCAGCGCTGCTTATTCTAGAACCTTCCGCCTCTGAATTGCGAACACATAACGAAAAAGAAGATGTGTACTTTGGCTCAATTAAAAACGCTGATATGAAAAGCGCAAACAACCCTCCGGCAACTATCGAAACAATAAAAATCCATATTTTATTTATTATAAAGTATACTACCTTAATGTCAAAACGGAAGATATCCATATAAAAGATCATTCCTTTTTCTGAAGACTGCAGAGCTGGCGGCCGGGGTAGAATCGGAATTTCGAAAACAAACAAATCATTAGTATAAATATAACACTGCTGATATTTTTTGTAAACAAACAATATTTCGCGATTTTGTTAATGTATATCCGATAAATTGTGCCGCATACTGATTATATCTTGAAAAATCTTGTTAAAACTCTGAAAATTCACACTTTATTTTCATCAGCTTTTCAGCAACAGACTCAAGCTTTTCATCCGACAAGCGCGATATCGGAGCGGAAACGCTGATAGCATGTTGAGGTTGTCCTGTGTAATTTCGCAACGCAACCGCAACGCATCTAACCCCTAATTCGTTTTCTTCATTATCCTCGGCATATCCCGATTTCCGAATTTTGTCAATTTCCTTTATAAAGTATTCCCAATCGACAATTGTGTTGGGTGTAAGCTGATTTATATTGCTGTTTTCCCATACATTACGGATTTCGCGGTCGGAAAGCTCTGCCAACAAGGCTTTTCCGACCGCGGTGCAGTACAGCGGCTGCCGCATACCTACGCGGGATACCATTCGGACAGAGTTTATTGTGGGTTCAACCTTATCTATATAGGTAATATAAAGACCGTCTCTTTGAACAAGATGTACCGTTTCGCCGGATTGTGCAGCAAGTTCCTCAAGAAAAGGACGCACCATATTTCTCATGTCTATATGTTTCAGCAGGTTACCGGCTACCTCTAATAATTTAAAGGAAAGATGGTATTTTTCTGTCTTCTCATCTTTCTTCGCATATCCAAGCGTTACCAAAGTGTTAAGCTGACGAAATACCGTGGTTTTATTTAATCCGGCGGCAATACTGAGTTCTGTGACACCCAATGGGCCTTTTTCTGCCAGGAGCTCCAGAAGTGAGAAGATACGCCGGGCAGAAAGTATGATGTTATCTCCCATGGTGCACCTCGATTCTTGTTTAACTTTGAGTTATTGTATCATTTATTGATATACATAGCAAGTTATAGCTTGACAAATAATACGATAATACTATAATTACTATATTCCAGCATATAAAACGATGTTTCATTCAGCGAAACAAATGGAGGGATGTTCATGTTATCAATATTAGAAAAAATCGAAGAAATCGGTATTGTACCGGTAGTTAAAATTGATAATGCCAAGGATGCCGTGCCTCTTGCGAAAGCGCTCTGTGACGGGGGGCTCCCCTGTGCAGAGGTTACCTTCCGAACCGATGCGGCTGCCGAGGCGATACGCTCGATGACAAAGGCGTTTCCGAAAATGCTGGTCGGGGCAGGTACGGTGCTGACAAACGAACAGTCTGATATGGCCATACAAGCGGGAGCAAGGTTTATTGTAAGCCCGGGATTAAATCCGAATGTAGTTCAGCATTGCTTGAATAATGGTTACCCGGTGATCCCGGGGGTGGCAACCCCGAGCGAGGTTGAGCAGGCGATAAGTCTCGGACTCAATGTGGTCAAATTTTTTCCGGCAGAAGCGGCGGGAGGGCTGGCAATGATAAAGGCCATGTCTGCTCCTTATGTAAATCTGAAATTTATGCCTACCGGGGGTATTAACGCATCCAATTTAAACAGCTATCTGGATTTTTCGAAAATAATAGCCTGCGGCGGAAGCTGGATGGTGAATTCCGAGCTTATAAACGCGGGAGATTTCGATGCAATATGCGATTTGACAAGGCAGGCAGTAGAGCAGATGCTGGGATTTAGATTTGTTCATATCGGAATAAATCAGCCTGATGAATCGACTTCAAAGAAAACATCGGATAACATTTACGAACTGTTTGGATTTAGCCTGAGGGAAACCGGTGCATCCTTTTTCGCGGGAGAGGGGTTAGAGGTTATGAAAAGCATGGGAGAAGGTAGTAATGGACATATTGCCGTTCGCACCAACTATCTTTTCCGTGCATTTGCATATTTGTCGCGCAAGGGTGTTAAATTCCGAATGGATACTGCCCGATATGATGAAAAAGGCAGAATGAAATTCATTTATCTGGAAGACGAGATAGGCGGGTTTGCGGTCCATCTGGTGCAAAAATAGTTGATGTAAAGGAGAGATTAATCAATGAAAAAAGCTATTACATTCGGAGAAATCATGTTACGCCTTGCTCCACAAGGCTACACCCGTTTTATACAAGCAGAATGCTTTGGTGCCACCTATGGGGGAGGAGAGGCTAATGTCGCTGTTTCACTTGCAAACTACGGGCTTGATGCCGCGTTTGTGACAAAACTTCCCTCAAACGATATAGGACAGGCGGCTGTCAATTCACTTCGCCGTTATGGTGTTGATACCTCAAATATTGTTCGTGGGGGTCAGCGGGTAGGCATATATTATCTTGAAAAGGGCGCGAGTCAGCGGCCGTCAAAGGTAATCTACGACCGTGCGGGGTCCGCGATTGCTACGGCAGATAAGGCTGATTTTGACTGGGACAGCATTTTTGACGGTGCGGATTGGTTTCATTTTACCGGAATTACTCCGGCTTTAGGGAGCAACGTGGCGGATATTTGTATGGAGGCTTGTAAGGCGGCAAAAGCCAAAAAAATCACCATAAGCTGTGACCTTAACTACCGTAAAAATTTATGGACGCGGCAAGAAGCAGGTAAGGTGATGAGCGGTTTAATGC
Organism: Oscillospiraceae bacterium; assembly: GCA_028683785.1. Classification (GTDB taxonomy): domain Bacteria; phylum Bacillota; class Clostridia; order Oscillospirales; family Acutalibacteraceae; genus Avimonas. The sequence continues at coordinate 18,487 of JAQUHC010000010.1, read as the reverse complement.
CGTTTGTCGATGTTTGTATCGCCAACGAAGAGGATGCTGCCGATGTGTTTGGTATAAAAGCGGATAACACTGATGTATCTGCGGGTAAGGTCAGCCATGAGGGTTACAAAGAGGTGGCAAAAAAACTGACAGATAAGTTTGGATTTAATAAGGTTGCAATAACACTTCGCGGCTCGATTTCCGCCAATGATAACAACTGGGCGGCCATGCTTTATGACGGCGAAAACTATTATTTCAGCAGAAATTATCTTATTCATATAGTTGACCGTGTCGGTGGCGGAGACAGCTTCGGAGCCGGTCTGATTTACTCGTTGCTTTCTGGTTATAATAATCAAACCGCACTCGAATTTGCTGTTGCCGCATCCTGTTTAAAGCATACCATCGAGGGGGATTTTAATCAGGTATCGGTATCAGAGGTACAAAAACTTGCAGGCGGCGATGCCTCCGGTCGCGTTCAAAGATGATAATATCGGATGGTAATTATGCAATTGTGATGTTTACATCCTTTTAACCATATTTTATTGTCTTTTCGTACTAAAACTTGAACGATTTTTATATTTAAATTAGAGTTTATTAATTGTATAATTATTCATGTTGGTGTTATATAGCCGAGAAAGATCTAAAGATTAATTAAGGAGAGATTTTAATGTCCCTGACCTTTTTCCTGATCGCATCAATTATCATTTCTTTTCTTGCGTTCGGGCTCGCTGCCTGTCTTTATGCTTGGGTTAAAAAGCTGCCGGTATCCAATCAGAGGATACAGTATGTTGGCGGTTTAATACGGCGCGGTGCCAACACTTTTTTGACAAGGGAGTACATTATCCTTGCAAAGTTTGTCGGAGTAGTCGCGGTATTGATTTTCGTTTTCCTGCCAACCCCGATATGGAAAAATAGTATTACCGAAAATCTTACAATGGCTCTGGCTTATATATTCGGAGCGCTGTTTTCCGCAGTAGCAGGAAAGATAGGTATACAGATTGCCACCATAGCCAATATGAAAACTGCCGAATCAGCAAAAACCGGTATACGCAATGCGTTTATGGCGGGTTTCCGCGGAGGCGCCGTAATGGGTATGGCAGTGGTAGGATCCAGCCTTCTTGGTGTATCACTTATTTTCCTTATCACAGGTAACACGACCGCACTGCTCGGTTTCAGCTTCGGCGCGAGCTCTCTTGCTCTGTTTGCCAAAGCGGGCGGCGGTATATTCACCAAGACGGCTGATATCAGCGCAGACCTCTGCGGTAAGGTTGAGCTTGGCATTCCTGAGGATGACCCGCGCAATCCTGCAGTTATCGCAGATAATGTCGGGGACAATGTAGGCGATGTGGCAGGCATGGGAGCCGATTTATTTGATTCGAATGTCGCTTCAATGTCGGCAGCTCTTGTTCTTGCTGTATCAATTGATAAAAGCCTAGGCGGTGCCGTCAACGCAGGTATGGTATTTTGCTATGCCGCCATAGGGTTGCTTGCATCTATTATCGGTGTAGCAACCGCCAGAATAGGGAAAAAAGGAGATCCGACCCGTGCATTGAACAGCAGTACTTATGTGACCACTGCCATTTTCGGCATATTAACCGCTCTCGCCACATGGGTATTCGATTATAGATGGGAAATATGGGGTGCCAGCGCACTCGGGCTTATTGTCGGAGTAGTAATCGGCATTACAAGCGACTATTTCACAAATGATAATAAAAGCCCTGTTCATAAAGTAGCAAAAGCTTCCGAGTCCGGTCCGGCGTTTACCATTTTGTCAGGTATATCCTACGGCTTTTTAAGCACCCTTCCCGCACTGGTGGGTATCGGTATTTCAGCATTGGGCGCTTACAAGCTTTGTGAACCTTTAGGCCCGGGTTATGCGATGTTCGGAATTGCAATGGCTTCGGTCGGAATGTTATCAATAGTCGGGATGATTATATCAAACGACGCATACGGGCCTATTGTTGACAATGCCCGCGGTCTTGCCGAAATGGGCGATTTAGGCGATGATGTTCTGGAAGTAACAGATACACTTGACAGCGCAGGTAATACCGTAAAAGCTATTACAAAAGGATTTGCAATAGGTGCTGCAGGGCTTACGGTTATAGCCCTTCTGGGTGCATTCATCAGTGAAGTAAATCAAGCGGCGACAGAGCTTGGACTTTTAGACAAAATCATCACCGGCTTTGATGTTATGAATCCAATCGTATTCTTCGGTATGCTGGTAGGGGTGGCAATCCCCGCGGTTTTCTCCGCAATGCTTATGTTGGGAGTAAATAAAAACGCTCAACGCATGGTAAGCGAAATTCATCGCCAGTTCCGTGAAATTGTAGGCCTTAAAGAAGGCAAAAAGGGAGTATCTCCCGACTATGACAGATGTATCGAAATTGGTACCCACGGTGCCCTCAAAGAACTGATTCCCGCCGGACTTATGGCAATCATATTGACAATATTGGTAGGCTTTATCGGCGGTGTTCAAGCCATTGGCGGCTTTTTGACTGGAAACATTGTTAGTGGTTTGTTGCTTGCCCTGTTTATGTCCAATTCAGGCGGACTGTGGGATAATTCAAAGAAGTATATCGAGTCGGGTGCCAACGGCGGCAAGGGCTCAGAAGCCCATAAAGCTGCAGTAGTAGGTGATACTGTCGGAGATCCTTTCAAGGATACCGCCGGCCCGTCCATAAATACACAAATTACCGTTGTATCCCTTGTTGCATCGCTTATGTCCACCATCTTCCTTACAATGTCAATTTTCGGTTAAAGTTAAGGGCGGGGCTCGCACCGGACCTATTAGAGAACGAAAGGAGCTGGTTTTGATGACGGCTATCTTTGAGGTGGCGTTCGTATAAAACAGAATATCGGGCAGAGCAATAATTTTCCGGGGTGTGAGTACACCTTTTATTGTTGTGCCGCTATAAGTAACCTTTCGTCAATACTGTAGACCTCTACGGACATACCAACAGGTATGCATGTGTTTATTTTTACATGTGCATTATCTGTTATAAACCGCAGTTTGCAGCTTGAAAAGGCTGCTTGCTGCGGTATTTTTATGCCCTTTTCTGTGATTGAAATTTTTAGCGAAAGAAGTTGTTGTTATATGACTGCAATAATTTATACTCATAAAATCTCAACTGTATTGGAGGATAAAAGGATTGAACCTGATAGATTACGGATTTATTCCGTCGATGTTATATTCCCTTGATATGCCGCAGGATGAAGTGCCCTGTTTACCGGCAAGGGTCACCGCTGTTCACAAGGAAAGGTATGAGCTTGTCTGCGAAAATGGTCAAATCTTCGGCAGGCTAAAAACAAGTGTTTACTATATCGATGGCGGTGAGAGCTTTCCGACAACGGGAGATTTTGTGCTGATAAACTTCAATCAAAGCGGCGATAGCCAGATTATAAAAACGCTGCCCCGCAGGTCGTTCTTTTCAAGGCGTGATCCGACGCCGGGACGAGGCGAGCAGGCGGTTGCTGCAAACTTTGACTATGTGTTTATCATGCAGTCTCTTAATTTCGATTTTAACCCGAAGCGTATGGAGCGTTATATCACTCTTGCTTGGCAATCGGGAGCGATACCGGTGCTCATCTTGACAAAGGCTGACTTGGTTGAGGACTTCACCGAGCAAATTCAAGCTGTAGAAAAGGTTGCATCCGGCATTGGAATATATGCCGTCAGTGCGGTGAGCGGCGCAGGACTCGACGCGCTTGCCGATTATCTGAAACCGCGTAAAACTATCGTTTTTCTCGGCTCGTCAGGCGTCGGAAAGTCAAGCCTTATCAATGCACTGGCAGACAAAGAAATCATGGCGGTGAACGAAATACGCGAGGACGACAGCAAAGGCCGACACACCACCACCCACAGGCAGCTCATCATGCTTGACAGCGGCGTCATGATTATCGACACCCCCGGTATGCGCGAACTCGGTATGTGGGATGTAAGCCAGGGGCTCGGCCAAGCGTTCAGCGATGTTGAGCAATATTTCGGAAAGTGCAAATTTAAAGACTGTAAGCATCAGACAGAACCGGGTTGTGCTGTCAAAGTTGCTATTGAAAATGGCGAGTTGCTGCCTGAGAGATGGAACAGCTATTTAAACCTCAAGCGCGAGGCTAAATTTTTTGATGATAAAGGCACTTATTTACATCAGAAACAACAATGGTACAAGGAGATTGCCAAATTGAGCAAGCAGAAAAAGAAAAACGGAGGGATTAGGAAATGAATTTAAAAATAAAACCGGAAAGCCCTGCTGACTTTGATGCTGAATGAACTGCTTACCACCAATTACGGAATTAAAGTAAACAAATTAAACCCTGTTGACAGCTATTTCGGGGCGAAGATATATTCGGCAAAATCAGACGGCGGCAGATATATTGCGCTGAGCTAAAATACAAGCTCCTAAGGGGGACGGTTCTAAGTCTTAACACAAATTGAGGTTGGTGGTAAACAGCCCAGGGATGAAGAGTAGTTATTCAGCTGATAATCGGCTCTAAAGCACCCATCTCCTTGGATTGGGCGGTGTAAAGCCGGTAATAAAGCCCCTTGAGGTTAATCAGTTGGTCATGGCTGCCGGTTTCAAGTATCTTCCGGTCGCCAACATACATAATTTTGTCACATCCTTTTATTGTGGACAGGCGGTGGGCTATTATGAAGGATGTTCGTCCGGCTGTCAGCACCTTTATGCCCTCCTGGAGCAGACGTTCGGTTTTCGTATCTATGGAGGATGTAGCCTCATCAAGGATAAGAATTTTAGGGTTTGCTATAAGTGTGCGTGCAAAGGATATCAACTGCCGCTGCCCCTGAGAAAGGCTGCTGCCCCGCTCGTTAACCTCGGTGTAATAGCCTTTTTCCATTTCAACTATAAAATCATGGGCGCGTACCGCCTTTGCGGCGGCAACTACCTCATCCTCGGTGGCATCCAACCTGCCGTAGCGGATGTTGTCCAAAATTGTGCCGCTGAAAATAAAGGTGTCCTGCAACATAATCCCCATTTGTCTCCTCAGGGACCTCAAGGTGACTTGAGAAATATCGTGACTCCGGTCAATTATAATCGCACCGTCCGAAATGTTGTAAAAACGGCTAATCAGATTGACAACCGTGGTTTTGCCCGCACCGGTGGGCCCGACAAGCGCAACACTTTCGCCCGCCTCAACTTCAAAACTGATGTCGCTGAGAATCGGAATTCCGGGTTCATAGGAAAAGCTTACATTTTGAAAGGAAACCCTTCCGTGAATTTCGGGAAGCTCATATGCGTCCGCAGCATCATCCACCGTAACCGGTTCGTCCATGGTTTCAAAAATACGCTCGAGATAGGCAATATTGTTAATAAACATATTATAAATATTTGAAAGATTGATAATCGGCTGCCAGAAACGGCTTACATACTGTCCCATTGCAACCACAACGCCAAAGGATACAATAGCTCCGCCCAGCCAGTAAACTCCGGCAATGTACATCAGAGTAAAAACTATCTGGGACAGAAGCTCTGCGCTTATTCCCACCGTAAAGCTGATGGTAACCGCCTTCATCCATGCAGACCTGACCGACTCTACCAGCCGCTGCAGCGTGCCGATATTTTCCTCCTGCCTTGAAAAAAGCTGACTGACCCGTACTCCGTCTATGCTTTCGGCAAGATATGCGGTGTAATTGGAGCTTTTGTTTGAAAGATGCCGCCACGCCCTGCGCTGCCGGGGTTTTAACAGTAGAATGACGGCTATGAAAACCGGCAGTCCGGCGACAACCATCAGGCTCATGGTTACGTTGGTTTTGAACATGAAAATCAAAATAAATATCAAATTTACAAACTCAAGTATTGTATTTATTATTCCGTTGGACAGCATATCGGCAACCGAATTTACATAGTTGATAACCCTGACCAGTATTTTGCCGGCAGGACGGCTGTCATAATAACTGAACGGGAGCTTTTGCAGATGGGAAAACAAGTCTTCCCTTATATCATAAACAATTTGCTGACTGACATGAGCCATGATGCGTGAGCGGATGGTGGTAAAAAGGATTCCGACCACTACTGAGGCGGCGAACAACAGTGCCAACCAAAAGAGCAGCGAAACATCCCGGTTGGGAACGGCATCGTCAAGAGTCCACTGCATTATCTTGGGACCGAAGAGCCCGGACGCGCTTGCCATGGCGCTTAACAAAAGCGCAAGCAGCATTTTGAACCGGTGACGGCGTATGTAAACCATTGAACGCTTCAGGTGACTCAGATTAAACGGCGCTTCAAGCCTTTCGTCAACGTCGAACTTATTACGTGCCATGAGCGCACACCTCCTTACAGTCTCCGGTATCGCTTTGAAGCGCAAAGGTTTCCCAATAGTACCCTCGTTTTTTCAAAAGCTCGCTATGAGTACCGCATTCGGTTATTTGTCCATGCTCAAGCACAATGATAAGGTCGGCATTTTTAACCGATGAAATACGTTGAGCAATGATAATTTTGGTGCATGGAAAGGGTAGCTGACCGAGTTGCTGCTGGATATGCATTTCGGTTTCCATGTCAAGAGCCGATGTTGTGTCGTCAAGAACCAGAACGGCGGGCTTTACCGCAAGCGCCCTTGCAAGGGCTATACGCTGCTTTTGCCCTCCCGACAGCCCAACACCCCTCTCTCCTATAATTGTGTCATAGCCCTGCGGCATTCTGCCGATAAATTCATGGGCAGCAGCGCGGCGGGCAGAATCATAGACGCTCTCTTCATCCATAGCAAGGTCGCCGAAGGCTATGTTGCCTTCAACCGTATCCGAAAACAGAAAAACATCCTGTGTTGCGTTGCCCACGGCGGCGCGCAGTTCTTGCAGCTTCCAATCGCGCACATCGCAGCCGTCTAACAGAACAGAGCCGCCGCTCACATCGTACAGACGCACAAGTAGGCTTATCAGCGTGGTTTTGCCCGAACCGGTAGGTCCCATAATCGCAAGCGTTTCACCCGGGCGCACCTCAAAGCTGACATTGTCAAGCACAGGCTCTTTATTATAAGAAAAGCTGACATTTTTGAATTCCACATGACCCTTAATGCTTTCTTTATCATGGCTGACGGCATTCGCGCGGTCGGTAATCAAGGGACGTGAATAGTATATTTCGGTAACCTTTCCCGCGCTGGAAAAGAATCGTTGAACATCGTTGATAAGCGTGCCGAAGTTGCGCAGTGGGTTTGCAAGAGCCCAAGACAAGGAAGTGAAAATGGCAAGCTCACCCGGCGTCAGTCTGCCCTGAATGATAAAGTACGCTCCGGCAAAAATCGTAATAAGCGTCATAAAATTCGCCAATCCCTCGATAAGGGGGTAATAGTGAAGCCAAGTATTATTGACATCAAGATTTGCTTCCTTAAAGGCTTTATTTCGCTCGTTGAACCTATCGCGCTCATAATCCTCACGGGCAAAAGCCTTCACAACCCGATTGCCCGCAATGTTTTCCTGCGCGGCGGTATTAAGCTCGGACAGCCTTTCACGTATCGCGACAAATTTCGGGCGCACCAAACGCGAATATTTTCTCATTATCAGGAACAGCAACGGAGCGGCTATCAGCACCAACAGGGTAAGCGCCCAATTCAGCAGCAAAAAGAAAACCAGAGTGGACACAAACATTACAATAGAGTCCACAACCTGGTATGATATATTCGATATACAATGTCTGCAATATTCTAAATCACCCGTCATACGGGTCATCAGGTCTCCGGTTCGATATTTATTGAAAAAGCTGTTTTCCTGATACTGTAATACAGAAAACAAATGACATCGCAGGCGGTACAGCGTATGCTGTGAAGTGCTCTCCAACATCATATTCATTGCAAAGCGCAGCATCAAACGGACAAGCTGGACCGCTAACATGCCCATAAGAATAGGTATTAAGGGTTCCTTATCCTGTGCAATAATAACCCTGTCAATCAAAAGAGCGCTGAGATACGGATTTATCAAAAGCATCAAGCTGGATATGGCGGAAAAGAACATAGCAACGACAAACAAAATCCTATGGCGGTTATCTGTACTTCTCCAAATCCATTGTATGTGAAACATGGAATCACACCTTTCTAAGCCAAACAAACCTGATTATACCGACAATTATACTCATAACCTCCGAAATTACCACCCTTAAAACTCAAAAAGTCCCACAGAATATTGTGGGGCTTTTTGTTAACTATCACTATTCAATCGGCATACGAGACAGGGTACGAGACAGGGGACGGTTCTAAGTCTTGACGCAAATTGAAGGCGGTGGTAAAACATTCGCCGATATTTATACTGTTCATTGTTCATTAAATGAGCTTCAGCGAATGAGTTTCACTGTTCATTGTTCATTTAAATTATATGGCGAATATTTTTACCATAAAACACTGTATGGATAATTTCAACTAAAGTTGCCTTTGACCCCCTCGTCAGAGGGAGTCAAAGGCAAAGAAAAACTGAAAAATGCGTATACTATTGATAGGATGTTTATATAAGGATTTTTATTAAAGGGATAAACTAAGGGTAAAGATAAGTAAGCGGGGTTAATAATAGGATTTTTGTTGACAATAATAACCATAAAGAGTACGATAATAACAATAAAAGAAATCATTGCACTATATTTTTTAGAGGGTAACTTGTTTATAAGACTTTAACTCTAATTAAGGGGAGGTTATTTTATGAAAAGAATGAGATTGATAGTGTTGGCGGCGACATTGTTGATGTTCATGCTTTGTGCTTGCACCGAGAGCGAGCAAACCACAAGCAGTTCAGAGGAAACGACAACAGTGGGTGATACAATAACCACTAATGCTTATAAACCCCACCCTAATGATCCCAAGGATCTTGATCCGATTATCGGGAAAAAGATTCGAGAAGATTATCTTGACTATTTAAATGCCAGATTCCAAAATGACCCATACGGAGCCGCCCCTGAAGACATTGAGAATATATGGATTCGTTATTATAAGAATTTTAGTTTTGGCGCTTTAGTTTTTATGGAAGATCCGGTTTCACAGTATACTCAAGCATTAAAACATGAAATGATTGCCGGATATGAATTTGTATTTCCAAGTAGCCAGCCATTGCTTATCCATGTTGATTCTACATTTTACCGAATAAATGAGGCTTATGAATCCGGTAAAATCACAAAAGAAAATGTAAAAAAAATATACGATGAATATTACAGAAAATATACACATTTAAGGGAAGAAAAAATATTATGAATAAAAGAAATATCGCATTTGTTTTGACGCTTGGAAAGTCTACACTAATAATATGTTTTCCACAGGTTGGTTTGATCCTACATATAACCAACGCGTATGGACAGCTAAAGTGAATGGCGATAATAGAGTTGATTTTCTGGGCGTTGCCATAAACGGTCATGTCTATCGATCTATACAGAATCCTTGGTAACCCGCATTATCGGGGGCTAGGTCATATCCGGCCTCCGATTATTTTATTTCGGGTTGTTTTTCTCGAAAATCATGATATTAGTCAAGCCAATTCTTCATCACTAAGCCTCGAGTGAATGATGAATATAGTAAAGATTTCATTCGGATTATTCATAAAAAGTGATATAAGCATGGTCTTAAGCGGTTTGATATAATTAGAATCCAAGGTAACTAAAATGTTCATTTAATAAGACTCATCCTTTCAGCTTTTATAATTGAAATTAGTATTAAAATATGATTGTTTTCAATAAATCACTTTTATTGTATGGTCTTTTCCGTATAATTTCAAGTAATGAAATTTCATATATGATTATTATAGTATTATTAAAGGCTAAAGTACACAAAATATTGTGTTTTTTGGAAGTTGCGGCACTATAAACATACAAATTTTTGTATGCCTCTTGAAATTAATGCAGATATGCAATAAAATAAAGTATATTCGTATGGGGGGCTGTGATATGCAGAAGATAATATGGTCGCCGGGTATGCTTTACATGTACCTTGGACATGTTGCAGCCAAAACGGATGGCGTGGCTTCAACGCACACAAAAATAAGCGGAATAAACAGCGGCTGCGGCGTATTGCGCCTGCAGCTTTTTTAAATTATGTCCTATTGAGGGAAGGGGAAAATACAATGGATAGAACCAAGGTGGCCGTTATTATGGGAAGCGACAGCGATTTACCTGTGGTAAAAAAGGCGATTGACAGGCTTAAATCCTTTGATATTCCTGTTGAGGCTCATATCATGTCAGCCCACCGCACTCCCGAAAGGGCCATGAAATTTGCTCTTGAAGCCGCCGACAACGGCTTTGGCGTGATAATAGCCGCCGCGGGGAAAGCCGCGCATCTTGCCGGTGTACTGGCAGCCAATACCATTTTGCCCGTGATAGGTATTCCGATAAAATCATCCACCCTTGACGGCTTGGATTCCCTATTATCGACGGTTCAGATGCCTTCGGGAATTCCGGTCGCAACCGTTGCGATTGACGGAGCCGAAAACGCTGCCATTCTTGCAGCCCAAATACTTGCGCTTAACAGCCCGAAAATAAAGGATAAGCTTATAACCATGAAGCGCGAAATGGAAGATTCCGTTATAGAGAAAGATGATAAGCTTACAATCCAATCTTGTTAAGGTCACCTCTAAAAACCCATTCCGGCATAATTTCCGCCGGACGGCGTCAAGCCTCCTCGTAAGGCTGAAAGCCTTGCTTCGTCGGCTTTCCTTGTCCGACAAAAATTCAGCTCGGAATTCGTTCAAAACGGGTTATTAGAGGTGACCTTAAATAATAATCATATCTGCAATCAAAATTTACTGGAGGATTTTTAATGAAAAAACTTGCTCAGCTTTATGAGGGAAAAGCAAAAAAAGTATTTGCCACCGACTGTCAGGATCTGTTGATTGTTGATTACAAGGACGATGCCACGGCGTTTAACGGCGAGAAAAAGGGAACCATTTTGGGTAAAGGCGTTATCAATAACCGCATGAGCAATATACTGATGCAGATGCTTGAAAAAGAGGGCGTTCCGACCCATTATGTTGAAGAGCTTTCCGAACGTGAAACGGTTGTAAAAAAAGTTTCAATAATCCCCCTTGAGGTTATAATCCGCAACATTGCTGCCGGTTCTTTTTCTAAAAGATACGGCGTGCAGGAGGGGACAATACTCAAACAACCCTCGCTGGAATACAGCTATAAAAATGATGATCTCGGTGACCCGCTTATTAACGACCACCACATCCTGGCTCTGGGTTTGGCTACCAAGCAAGAACTTGATACAATTGCCGGATATGCTTTTAGGATAAACGAATTTCTGAAAGCATATTTTCTGAAGCTGGATATTGAGCTGGTTGACTTTAAGCTTGAGTTCGGTAAAACATCCGACGGTACCATTGTGTTGGCAGACGAGATTTCACCCGATACCTGCCGTCTTTGGGATGTTCATACCCATGAGAAATTGGACAAGGATCGTTTTCGCCGAAACATGGGGGGAGAGGCGGAAGCCTACAAAGAGGTTATGCGCCGCCTGTTGGGCGAACAATAATAATCTCAAATTAAAGCGGCGATAAAATTATCGCTTAAATCACTCTGTATTAACGGTTTTTATAATTGAGATTAGCGTAAGATTTCATAACTCTAATACTAAATCCAACTATAACTATTCCATAATTATCGCTCATGGCGCGTTCTTCCTATACTAATTTAATTTAAATTAGTATTAGGAACGCATCGCTCTATTCTGGAATGTTTTAGAATGGATTTAGTATAAATAACAGAAAGGCTTTGGTTTTTATGTTTGACCAACTGCATGAAGAGTGCGGAGTATTCGGCATTTTTGATCCTGTAATAAGTGATGTTGCGCGTTCGACGTATTTTGCACTGTATGCTCTTCAACACCGCGGCCAGGAAAGCTGCGGAATTGCGGTAAATGAAGAAGGGGTATTCCGCTCCCATCGTGCACTTGGTTTGGTACCTGAGGTGTTTTCGGCCGAGGCCTTGGAAAAGCTGGGCAAAGGCAATATTGCGGTAGGTCATGTTCGTTACTCAACCGCCGCAAGCTGCAACATAAATAACGCACAGCCGCTTGTAGTCCGCCATATCAAGGGTACAATGGCTATTGCTCACAACGGCAACATAATAAACTCGTTTGAGCTTCGCCAGAAGTATGAGATGGAGGGCGCGATATTTCACGGTACCAACAATACCGAGGTGATAGCCTATGCCATCACCAAAGCCCGTCTTGAAACCGGCTCGATAGAAGCGGCGATTGAAAAGGCGATGAGTGTTATTAAGGGAGCATATTCCTTGGTGGTTATGTCTCCCCAAAAATTGATTGCCGTCCGCGACCCACGGGGTTTCCGTCCGCTTTGCATCGGCGAAACCAAGGACGGCGCGGTTGTATTTGCATCCGAAAGCTGTGCTCTTGACAGTATCGGAGCCAACTATGTGCGGGATGTAAAACCGGGAGAAATAGTCATTGCATCAGATGAGGGTATACGCTCGATTGAAACTCATTGCGGTCAAAAAACCAGCTTATGTGTTTTTGAATTCGTTTACTTTGCGCGTCCCGACAGTGTGATAGACGGCGCAAGTGTATATGAAGCCCGACAGCGTGCCGGTTCATTCCTGGCTCTTGAAAATCCGATACAGGCAGATGTGGTAATTGGTGTACCCGATTCGGGGTTGGATGCTGCGCTTGGTTATGCTAAGCAATCGGGAATTCCCTATGGCGTCGGATTAATCAAAAACAGGTATGTGGGGCGCAGCTTTATAAAGCCGACTCAGGGACAGCGCGAGGATGCGGTTAAGATCAAGCTGAACGCGGTGCGTTCGGTTGTTGAGGGTAAACGCGTTATTATGATTGATGACTCAATCGTTAGGGGAACTACAAGTGCGCGTATAGTTAAATTGCTCCGTGAGGCAGGTGCAAAAGAGGTGCACATGTTGGTATCATCCCCGCCTTTTGTAAATCCGTGTTATTTCGGCACCGATATAGACAGCCGCGATATATTGATTGCATGTCGTATGAACACGATAGATGATATTGCCAACGAAATCGGGGTTGACAGTCTTGGTTATTTAAGTGTGGACAGTGTGAAACGCTTAGCTGGAAATGCCGATTGCAAGTTTTGCGATGGTTGCTTTACCGGGAATTACCCAATGGAGGTTCCCCAGGATAAACCCAAAGATAAATTTGAGGAAAGAATAGTTAAAAAGAAGAATTAAGGAGGCCCTTCACCATGAACAGCGTAAGTGAAAGTTATGCGGCGGCAGGTGTTGATGTTACCGCCGGTTATAAAGCGGTCGAGCTTATGAAAAAGCATGTTGCCCGAACCGCAATCCCGGGTGTTGTGTCCGGATTGGGCGGATTTGGCGGTATGTTTGAGCCCGACTTGACCGGAATAAAACGCCCGGTGCTCGTTTCGGGGACCGACGGGGTAGGGACCAAGCTGAAGCTGGCTTTTTTAATGGATATTCATAATACGATAGGGATTGACTGCGTTGCCATGTGTGCAAACGATGTTGCCTGTTCGGGAGCTCAACCTTTATTTTTTCTTGATTATATAGCATGCGGAAAGAATATACCCGAGAAAATCGCCTCTATTGTTGCCGGAGTGGCCGAAGGCTGTGTTCAGGCAGGCTGCGCTCTTATCGGGGGTGAAACCGCCGAGATGCCCGGTTTTTATCCCGAGGATGAATATGATCTTGCCGGATTTTGTGTCGGGATGGCCGACCGCGAAAATATTGTAGACGGAAGTCAGATTACCCCGGGAGATGCACTGATCGGCGTGGCTTCGAGCGGGGTTCATTCCAACGGATTTTCGCTCGTTCGCAAGGTGTTTAGTATTACCGAAAAAAATCTTCAGATATATTGTGACGAACTCGGTTGTACCTTGGGCGAGGCACTGCTTACCCCGACCAGAATATATGTGAAGCCTATTTTAGAGCTTATCCGTCGTACCGGAATTCATGGGATTTCGCATATAACGGGAGGGGGATATTATGAAAACATTCCCCGTATGCTGCCGGATGGGCTGAAAGCAGTCATAAACCGCAAATCGATACCAGTCCTGCCGATATTTAAATTAATCGAGGCGGCGGGCAACATACCCGAAAGGGATATGTTCAATACCTTCAACATGGGCACAGGGCTTTGTATAGCCGTTGCAGCCGAAAAGGCGGATGAAGCTGTGCGGGCTCTTAATGAAACGGGTGAAAATGCTGTAATTTTAGGTCAGGTTGTGTCGGGTGAAAAGGGTGTAGAAATATGCTGAACATTGTTGTGCTGGTGTCGGGCGGAGGGACAAATCTGCAAGCTCTGCTGGATGCCGAGGAGACCGGAAAAATACGCGGCGGGCGCATCATTCATGTAATATCCTCTAATCCCGATGCCTATGCGCTTGAACGTGCAAATCGCCATGGCCTTTGCTCAAGTATAGTCAACAGAAAAGCCTATTTGACGGCGGAAGAATTTGATAACGAGCTACTCAAGGTGCTTGAGGGCTGTGAGGCCGACCTTATTGTGCTCGCAGGGTTTATGTGCATTCTGGGTGAGCGGGTTATTCAGCGTTATTCCAATCGGATTATCAATGTTCACCCCTCGCTCATACCCGCGTTTTGCGGTAAGGGATTTTACGGTTTGCATGTTCATAAGGCTGCGCTGTCTTATGGTGTTAAACTGACGGGTGCCACAGTGCATTTTGTCAATGAAATTCCCGACGGCGGGGCGATTATTCTTCAGAAAGCGGTAGAAGTGCATAAAGGAGATACTCCGGAAATCTTGCAGCTTCGTGTTATGCGCCAAGCGGAATGGGAGATTTTGCCCCGCGCTGTATCTCTGTTTTGTGAAGGAAAGATAATCGTAAAGGACAACATTGCGACTATAGAAGATTAATAAAACATCAAAGGAGCGATAACAAAAATGCAGTTACATAATCTGGCTGAGGAGCTGGGCGCGACAACATATCCGGGGCGCGGAATTATTATCGGTAAGAGCGACGATGGGAAGAGCATGGTTATTGCTTATTTTATCATGGGACGGAGCCAAAACAGCCGAAACCGTGTTTTTGAAGAGACGGATGACGGTATTTGCACAAAGGCTTTTGATGAAAGCAAAATGCTTGACCCGTCATTAATTATCTATGCTCCCGTGCGGGTTACAGGGAATTTTACCATTGTTACAAACGGTAATCAAACCGACACCATTCTGGAATTCATCGCGCAGGGGAAAACCTTTGAGGATGCGCTTCGCACCCGTACCTTTGAGCCGGATTCCCCCAACTATACTCCGCGCATTTCGGGGTTGGTCGATGCAAAAAATGACCATTATCGGCTTTCAATACTCAAATCTGATGATGGCAGCCCCGACGGCGAGCAGCGTTTTTTCTTTGATTATAATTCTGTTCCCGCCGGTACAGGCCGTTTTATTCACACATATCAGGGGGACGGTGACCCTCTGCTTTCGTTCGAGGGAGAACCTGCAAAGGTCAACATATCGGGTGATATTGACAGCTTTACAAAAACTGTTTGGGAAAATCTCAACGATGATAACAAGGTTTCGTTGTTTACCCGATTTATTTCATGTGAAACAGGAGATTATCATTCAAGGATTGTAAATAAAAACATATAAAGGGGGAGGAGCTTTATGTCTAATCAGCTATTGCTTAAATACGGCTGCAATCCAAATCAGAAGCCATCGCGAATTTTTATGAAGAATGGCGGAGAGCTGCCCGTTGAGGTATTGAACGGAAAGCCGGGATATATCAACTTTATGGATGCCTTCAACAGCTGGCAGCTTGTAAAAGAGCTTAAAGAGGCTACCGGGCTTCCCGCTGCCGCTTCATTTAAGCATGTAAGTCCGGCGGGGGCGGCGTTGGGTCTGCCGCTTGATGATACATTGAAAAAGATATATTTTGTTGATGACCTTGAGTTGTCGCCCATTGCCTGCGCTTATGCCCGAGCAAGGGGGGCGGACAGGATGTCATCCTACGGAGACTGGGCTGCTCTATCCGAAATATGCGACAGACAGACCGCAACCCTGCTGGCAAGGGAGGTTTCGGACGGAATAATAGCGCCCGGATACACCGACGAGGCTCTTGAAATACTTAAAACAAAGCGCAAAGGTAATTATAATGTTGTAAAAATTGACCCGTCATATAAGCCCGAGGCAATCGAAAACAAGGATGTTTTCGGCATAACCTTTGAGCAGGGGCGAAATGAATTTATGATTGACAGATCATTGTTTCAGAATATTGTAACCAAAAACAAGGAATTGACCGATGAAGCTGTTCGCGACCTGATTATTGCACTGATTACACTAAAATACACCCAATCCAATTCGGTATGTTATGCAAAAGACGGTCAGGTCATCGGCGTGGGTGCGGGTCAACAAAGCCGTATTCATTGCACCCGCCTTGCAGGGAATAAGGCGGATATATGGTATTTACGCCAACATCCCCGTGTGCTGGGGCTTCCTTTTAGAGAAGATATCCGCCGCCCCGACCGCGACAATACTATTGACGTATACATTTCCGATGACTGGGCGGATGTGCTTACAGACGGTGCATGGCAGCAGTATTTCACAACAAAGCCGCAGCCCCTGTCCGGGCAGGAAAAACGCGAATGGTTGGACAGCTTGTCCGGTGTATCCCTGGGTTCGGATGCGTTTTTCCCCTTTGGTGATAACATCGAGCGGGCAAATAAAACGGGGGTATGCTATATAGCACAGCCGGGCGGTTCTATTCGTGATGACAATGTAATTGAAACCTGCGATAAATATAATATGGTAATGGTCTTTAATGGTTTACGGCTATTCCATCATTGAGGAGACAGATTATTAATGGATATATTGGTAGTAGGCGGAGGCGGCAGGGAACACGCGATTATTCGTAAATTAAAGGAAAGCCCCAAGTGCGGCAAGATTTATTGCACACCGGGCAACGGCGGAATTTTATCCGATGCAAAATGTTTTGATGTAAAGGCTGATGACATTACAGGCGTAGTTGAACTGTCAAAAAGCTTGAAGGTTGACCTAGTTTTTGTTGCCCCTGATAACCCTTTGGTCGCGGGAATGGTGGATGCTCTTGAAAAAGAGGGAATCGCTGCTTTTGGACCCCGTGCAAACGCTGCCGAACTTGAAGGCAGTAAGGTGTTTTCGAAGTGGCTTATGAAAAAATATAACATCCCAACCGCTGATTATAAGGTTTTCGATAATCCTGCCGATGCCCTTACCCATATCCGAAAGCAGGGGCGTTACCCCACGGTCATAAAGGCAGACGGGCTGGCGCTTGGTAAAGGGGTTTTGCTTTGCGACAGTTATTCCGAAGCAAAGGCTGCCGTCAAGAGTATTATGGAAGACAGGGTTTTCGGAGCAGCCGGCAACAGGGTGGTGGTCGAGGAATTCCTCACCGGTCCCGAGGTGTCGGTGCTGGCGTTTACCGACGGCAAAACCATCTTCCCCATGGTATCGGCAAAGGATCACAAGCGGGTGTTTGACGGGGATATGGGCCCGAACACTGGCGGTATGGGAGCGATCAGTCCAAACCCCCACTATGATGATGAAACCGCATATTATTGTATGAATAAGATTTTCCTGCCCACCGTCGAGGCGATGAATAAAGAGGGCAGACCCTTTAAAGGCTGCTTGTTTTTCGGGCTTATGCTTACACCTGACGGCCCCAAGGTGATTGAATATAACTGCCGTTTCGGTGACCCTGAAACCCAGGTGGTTCTGCCGCGGCTTAAGACGGATTTATTAGAGATAATATGTGCAATAAGGGAAGAGCGGCTGTCCGAATTGAATATTGAATGGTCGCAGGATGCTTGTGCCTGTGTTGTTATGGCTTCGGGCGGATATCCCGGCGAATATAAAAAGGGTGTTGAGATAACCGGTCTGAATTTAAACGGACAGTTGGATGATGTGGTGATATTCCATGCGGGAACAAGCAAATCCAACGGAAAATATTATACAAATGGAGGCAGGGTGCTTGGTATAACCGCAAAAGGTGAATCTCTCGATGCGGCTTTGGAACTGGCCTACGGCGCGGTTGCGCGTATTAGCTTTAAAGACGCGCATTTTCGCCGAGATATCGGAAAAACAGCCGCTCAATAGGGTATAAAAATGTAGCAATTCACTCCCCGACAGCATAGCTTGTATCGAGGGAGGTGAAAAGTATGTGCTTTGAAGCATTTGCGATAGCAGCAGGAGCACGAGCCCTCAATAATTGCTGCCGAAATGACAACCGCGGAATCGGAGGAGAAAGGGATCGTCGCCGCCGTTGCCGTGAAAGAGACAGCCGTGTTGAAGCTGAATTGTTCAGGCGCGGGATTGAACCCACAATGAATCACCATCTATGCTGCTACAGGGAGGAACATGATTGTTGTTGCCGCCGCCGGGGCTGTTGTAGCTGATACTTTTTAACCGGTAGGAATACTATTTAATACTAAATCCAACTATAACTATTCCATAATTATCGCTCATGGCGCGTTCTTCCTATACTAATTTAATTTAAATTAGTATTAGGAACGCATCGCTCTATTCTGGAATGTTTTAGAATGGTTTTAGTATAACGATAGACCGCCTTATATACCGAGGTCGGTCTATTTTAATA
>JAQUHC010000009.1 GCA_028683785.1 Oscillospiraceae bacterium | reverse complement strand
TTTTCGTATCGGGGTATCGTATTCATCCAGATGTGCCTTCATCAAATTAATTCTGGTCAAAAACTCGTTGGCAGACATCACGCCAATCAATCCCTCTCCCGGGATTCCCATGAAATTAGGCAATCCGGCACCGCTCCCGATAAAAACAGCTTCAAATCCGGCTTCAAACAACTCTTCAATCGAGAGAATTTTACCTATAACCATGTTTGTTTCAATCTTAACTCCCAAATCCCGAAGTGAGGCTATCTCCATTTGCACAACATCCTTTGGAAGACGAAATTCGGGTATACCGTACATCAAAACGCCGCCCGCAGTATGAAAAGCCTCAAATACAGTAACCTCATATCCCATTTTTGCAAGGTCTCCGGCGCAGGTGAGCCCGGCAGGTCCCGACCCGACAACCGCTACACGATGGCCGTTTAATTCGGGAGGAGTTACGGTATCCTTGATATTTTTCAGATGATAATCCGCCGCGAACCTTTCCAGCCTGCCTATGGCGACCGGCTCACCCTTTATGCCGCGTACACATTTTGCTTCACACTGGGATTCCTGCGGACATACGCGACCGCAAACCGCAGGCAGTGAATTGGTCTGCCTGATAACCTGATATGCCCCTTCAAAGTTATTCTCGGTTATACACTTAATAAAATCGGGTATCTCAATGTTTACCGGACATCCGGCGACACAGGGGCGATGCTTGCAGTCAAGACAACGCGTCGCTTCGTTAATTGCCATTTCACCGGTATAGCCGGTTGCAACCTCATCAAAGTTGGAAGCGCGTACAATCGGGTCCTGCTCCGGCATGGGTGTCTTCTCATTTTGCTTATTTATAGCCATGCGAACTCAACCTTTCCGTAATTATTGACGCATCAGGCGGCAGTTTTTTTCCTCCCGCTTATACTGTGACAGCCGTTTCATTGCTTCATCCCAGTCAATCAGATGCGCATCAAATTCAGGACCGTCCACACAGGCAAACTTGACCTCACCGCCCACCGTCAGACGGCAGCCTCCGCACATTCCGGTACCGTCAATCATAATAGGATTCATACTCACAAGTGTCTTTATGCCGTATACCTTTGTCAGCTCTGATACCGCCCGCATCATGGGCAACGGGCCGATCGCGACTACCAAATCATACTTTTCGCCGGCTTCTAAGAGCTCTTTCAGCTTTACGGTTACAAATCCTTTATT
The DNA here is from genome assembly GCA_028683785.1 of Oscillospiraceae bacterium. GTDB lineage: Bacteria > Bacillota > Clostridia > Oscillospirales > Acutalibacteraceae > Avimonas. The sequence continues at coordinate 25,399 of JAQUHC010000009.1, read as the reverse complement.
GCCGTTTGAGCCGTCGTCTGTCATCATAAACAACCTGTCGCTGACCGAGGCCATCTCCTCCTCCAACATCAGAATATCGGCGTTTCGAAAGCCCGCGATCATATCTACATGAGCACCTGCATCGTACAGCGCTCTTGCTTCGGGATAGGCTATCGCGCACCCTACCCCGCCGCCGACAACCGCGGCCCGGCTGTATCCCTCAACTTCTGAAGCTCGTCCGAGAGGGCCGACAAAATCGAGGATAAAATCCCCCTCTTCCAATGTATCAAGCAGCTTTGTCGTGCCGCCCACCTTTTGAAATATTATTGTTACCAAGCCTTTTTCGGCATCATATCCGGCAATAGTGAGCGGAATTCGCTCCCCTGATTCGTTTACCCTGAGAATAATGAACTGACCCGCTTTTGCCTTGCGCGCGATGAGGGGCGCTTCTATCTCCATCCATGTTACCAAAGGGTTAAGCACCCTTTTATGCACGATTTTAAACATAACCTCATCTCCTTCATCCTGATGATTTTAACATTATGGTATAGAAAAATCAAGAAAATAGTAATCAGGGCTGTAATTGTATTCTTGACGAAAGGGTTTTGTATGGGTACAATATTACTAACCATATTAATTTAAACAACTACCGGAGGAAAACCATGACAACCTATCCGCTGTTATTGAAACCCGTTATAAAGGATTATATATGGGGCGGCACCCGTCTTAAAACCGAGTTTGGATATGAGGGGGGCGACATAGCCGCAGAGGCATGGGTGCTTTCCTGCCATAAGGACGGTCGGTCGGTCATACAGAACGGTGAGCTGAAGGGCAAAACACTTAATGACGCGGTTTCTCTCTGGGGCAATTCATCCATCGGAGAAAGAGCAGCCGGATTTTCCTATTTTCCAATACTTATAAAGCTGATTGATGCCCGAGACAGGCTTTCTGTTCAGGTTCACCCCGACAACCGATATGCATTAAAAGCAGAGGGTGAATACGGGAAAACGGAAATGTGGTATGTGGTGGACTGCGAACCGGGCGCGCAGCTTATATACGGCATGAATAAAACCATAAATGAAGATGAGTTTCGCGCCCATATCGAAGGCGAAACCCTGTCCGAGGTATGCAACCATGTTCAGGTGAAAAAAGGGGATGTCTTCTTTATAGACGCGGGAACATTACATGCAATCGGGGCAGGTATCCTGATTGCAGAGGTCCAGCAGAACTCTAACACCACCTACCGGGTATCCGATTACGGCAGGATTGGGGCAAACGGAAAACCGCGTGAGCTGCATATTGATAAAGCGGTTGATGTCACGGTGACCGCACCCCCAAGCCGTCCCTACGGCAATGTCGGTGAAATCCGAGCCATCCGCGGCGGAGTCATACGGCAACTTGCCGATTGTGAGTTTTTCCATACCGACCTGCTGACGGTTTCGGATATAATGGAGGTCGGAAAAGCAGACAGTTTCTGTTCACTTGTATGTATTGATGGTGAATGCACCCTTAATTCAAAAGGTTTTGAACCGCTGCAACTCAAAAAAGGAAGCAGCCTTTTCCTGCCCTCGGGAATAAAAGCTCAACTGTCGGGCAATACCGAGCTGCCGGCACAACTGCTTTACAGTTATATATAATAGGCTTATAGTACAAATTTATTGCCGTCAATCCGGCATAATAAGGAGAATGCTAATGTATAGGATAGGTATAGACCTTGGAGGAACCAATATTGTTGCAGGTGTGGTAGATGATAATTACCGTATTGTCGGTCTATCCAAATGCAAAACCAATCTTCCGCGTCCCGCCCAAGATATAATTCAGGATATGGCCAAGATTACACACGAGGCTATCGCTGCTGCCGGTCTTACGATGGATGATATTGCCTGTGTAGGGGTAGGAAGTCCCGGAACCTGCAATGCAAACACCGGAATTGTTGAATACAGCAACAACCTTCGATTTGAAAATGTTCCGCTACGCGATATGCTGAGTGATTTAGTCGGGAAAAAAGTATTTATCGAAAATGATGCCAATGCCGCGGCATTAGGCGAGGCATTGGCAGGCGCCGCGAAAGGTGCGCAGAGCTGCGTATGCATCACATTGGGCACAGGTGTAGGCGGTGGTATAATCATCGACGGTAAAATATACGGCGGCTTCAACTTTGCAGGAGCGGAGCTGGGGCATACGGTTATTGTGGTTGACGGTGAGCCATGCACCTGCGGACGTTACGGATGCTGGGAATCATATGCCTCCGCATCCGCGCTTATCAGGCAAACACGCCGCGCCATGGAGCAAGACCCCGAAAGTGAGATGTGGAAAATAGCAGGCAGTCTTGACGGGGTTGACGGTCGAACCTCATTCGATGCCATGCGGGCAGGTGATAAGTCCGGCAAACAGGTTGTAGACAGATATATACGCTATATAGCCTCCGGGCTGATAAATGTCATCAATATATTCCAACCCGAAATACTCTGTATAGGCGGCGGCATTTGCAAGGAGGGGGATATCCTTTTAAAGCCGCTTGAGGAGCAGATAAAAAAAGAAAGATACAGTAAATTCAGCTCCCACCAAACCCGGCTGACCGTAGCCCAACTCGGAAACGATGCCGGAATTATCGGAGCTGCATGTATAGGTTGATTTGTCGAGATAAAAATCCCGAAGCTGTCACGCTGAAAAGTGTTGACAGCTTCGGTTTTTTATCATCCGAAAAACTATATAAATACTAATTTAATTTATAAACATAGATAATATCCAAGTCCGTTGTATATCTTCTTATTATGATATTTCTATATATATTTTAAATTAGTATAAGAAATAATCAACGCACAGGTTGTTGCCGTTTTTCATAGGATATAGCAAGAATACCATTGGGGGTTACATACCATGAATATAGACACCTTTGCTGTTATCGGAGGGGACCTTCGCTGTGCATATCTTGCCGGACTGCTTGCCGCAGACGGTTATAAGGTGATCACCTCCGGATTTGACAGCACCGACCTTCCGCCCTGTGTAACAGGATGCACCAATCCGGCGCAAGCTGTTTCACTTGCTGATTTTATTATTCTGCCGGTGCCTGTCAGCACCGACGGAACAACCATAAACGCGCCGTTTTCGCGTGTCAGAATATCATTAGATCAGGTTCTTAACGCAGTAAAGCCTGAACAACGCCTGGTCGGCGGAGCAATTACCAAGGAAGTGTATGAAGAAGCAAAAAAGCGCGGTATTTCAGTTATCGATTACCTTCATAGAGAGGAGCTGGCAGTTTATAATGCCGTTCCCACGGCAGAGGGCGCGATCCAGCTTGCGATGGAGGAACTGCCCATAACCATAGGTGGCTCTCGTTGCTTGATAACCGGGTACGGCAGGGTCGGAAAAACACTGTCCCGCCTTCTTGTGGCCTTAGGAGCATATGTCACGGTTGCAGCCAGGAAATTCTCCGACTTGGCATGGGCGGACTCTCAGGGCTGTAAGTCGCTTGAGCTTGCGCATCTTCCCGAAGCAGGGGACTACGATGTTATTTTTAATACCATCCCCTTCCCCATTTTCGACCGCGATACTTTAAGTGGATTGGATAAGAACACCCTGCTGATAGACCTTGCATCCCGTCCCGGAGGAATAGATTTTAATGCCGCCGCCGAGCTGCAACTTAAAACCATCTGGGCGCTGTCCCTTCCCGGCCGGGTAGCGCCCAAAACCGCGGGGCAAATAATCAAGAATACCATCCTTAATATGCTTAAGGAGGGGGTCTGATGGATGGCTTGCGTATAGGCTTTGCGATTTCGGGATCTTTTTGCACCTTCAGCCGCGTCCTGCAGGAAATACGGGTTCTGGCGGATAAGGGGGCACAGATAATTCCCATTTTATCGTTTAATGCTGCCACTATTGATACCCGTTTCGGAACCGCACGGGAGCTTCATGAAAAACTTGAAGAGATAACCGGTAGAAAGCCTATGGAAACACTGGTTGAGGTAGAGCCTATCGGGCCAAAGGCTCTATTGGATATACTGGTTGTAGCGCCCTGTACCGGCAGTACTCTGGGACGTATAGCCAACGGGATAAGCGACACTCCGGTTACATTGGCCGTTAAATCCCATCTGCGCCGCGACATGCCGGTGGTACTCGGAATATCAACAAATGATGCCCTGGGCGCCTCCATGAGAAATATCTCCCTGTTAAAGAATACAAAACAGATATTTTTGGTTCCTTTTCGCCAGGATGACCCTTTAAACAAACCCAATTCGCTGATGGCCGACTTTTCACTGCTGGAAAATACCATTAAAGCGGCAAGAGAGGGTATTCAGCTTCAACCGTTATTCATATGACTGCATAAAAGGGGCTGACACACAATGAAAAATGTGCGTCAGCCCTAAATTTATGCATTTATGAAGAAGATCCCAGTGTAGGGGCGGACGGTGTATCAAGAAAAATACGAGATGGTAGATGCTCTCGACTGTTAGCAATATGACAACTCTCTGATTTGTACCTACCTCCTGCAAAAACATTTATAAAATGATTGTTAATTTATTGACAATCATTTATTTGTCTAGTATAATAGATATTGTTATACTAAATCCATTCTAAAACATTCCAGAATAGAGCGATGCGTTCCTAATACTAATTTAAATTAAATTAGTATAGGAAGAACGCGCCATGAGCGATAATTATGGAATAGTTATAGTTGGATTTAGTATTATAAACAGTATTTTAATTATAATGCGAGTTTAAAACAGAATAATCGCTTTGGATAAACCTTAAAGAGATGGAAGCGGTTATTCAATTAATCAGGTTCCAATTTATATAATTTACATATGGGAGGATTTCACTATGGCAAAGGTAAACATAGAAGAAAAAAAAGGTGATACTGCCGTAAATGTTGATGAGATGATTGATCAACTGGTAGCCAACGCACATCAGGCTTTGGAAGAATACATGCAGATGGGACAGGAACAAGTGGATAAATTTGTCCATGCCATGACTTTTGCAGGCTTGGATAATCATATCTATTTGGCCAAGCTGGCAGTAGAAGATACCAAAAAAGGTCTTTTCGAGGACAAAGCCATCAAAAACATGTTTTCAACCGAATATATCTGGCACAGCATAGAACATCAAAAAACTGTTGGTGTTATTGAGGAAAATGATTTGGAAGGTTATGTAGAGGTAGCCGAACCTGTTGGTGTTGTAGCAGGGATTACGCCTGTTACCAACCCAACGTCCACCACCATGTTCAAATCCATTATTTGCGCAAAAACCAGAAATCCAATTATCTTCGCTTTTCATCCCAATGCTCAAAAATGCTCCATTGAAGCCGCTCGTATTCTTAAGGAAGCTGCAATAAAAAATGGAGCTCCTGAACATTGTATCCAATGGATAGAAACCCCATCCATGGCAGCTACTCAGGGATTATTGAAACACCCGGGAGTATCTATCGTTCTTGCAACAGGTGGCTCCGGCATGGTCAAATCCGCATATAGCTGTGGCAAACCTGCATTAGGCGTAGGACCCGGCAATGTTCCATGCTATATCAATAAAAATGTAAATATCGGTCGTGCATGCACCGATCTAATGATATCTAAAACCTTCGACAATGGTATGATTTGTGCATCAGAACAGGCAGTAATTGTAGATGAAGACATTCAGATAGAATTTGAAACCTATATGAAGAATAATAATTGTTATTTCCTTAACGACGAAGAAACTTCATTGTTGAGCAAATATGCTATGAATACGGAAAAAATGGCTGTAAATCCTGCTATAGTAGGACAGAGTGCCGATACTATTGCCAAGGACGCTGGCCTTACGGTTCCAAAGAATACGAAAATCCTACTTGCAAGATTGCCTAAGCCTTCCCGTGAATATCCCCTTTCATTAGAAAAACTTTCTCCTATCTTAGCCTACTTTGTCGTTAAAGATGAAAAGCAAGGTTTTGAATACGCAAAAGCTATGTTAGAACTTGGTGGTCTTGGACATTCCGCTGTTATCCACTCTGATGATGAAAAACTTTGTGTTCGCTATGGTGAAGAAATGAAAGTGGGGCGTGTTATTGTCAATTCCCCCTCTTCTCATGGTGCTATCGGTGATATTTACAATACGAATATTCCTTCCCTTACTCTAGGTTGCGGATCATATGGAAAAAATTCCACTACCTCCAATGTATCTACCATTAACCTGATAAACAAGAAGCGTATTGCGAATAGGAGAGTCAACATGCAGTGGTTTAAAATTCCTAACAAGATTTACTTTGAAAAAGGCGCCGTTCAATACTTGGAAGTTATGCCTGACATCAGCCGTGCTTTTATTGTTACTGACCCAACAATGATGAAACTTGGCTATGTTGACAAAGTGCAATATTACTTGGATAAGCGCGAGAATCACTGCCATAGTGAAATCTTCTATGAAGTAGAATCAGATCCCTCCTTGGAAACAATTGAAAAAGGCGTTGTAGCTATGCGAGCCTTTAACCCGGATGTCATAATAGCCCTGGGTGGCGGTTCTGCCATGGATGCAGCAAAAGGAATGTGGTTGTTCTATGAACATCCAGACACCAGCTTTGATGGACTTAAGCTGAAATTCATGGATATTCGCAAACGTGCTTTCCACTTCCCGAATCTGGGCAAGAAGGCCAAGATGGTTGCTATCCCTACTACTTCCGGAACTGGTTCTGAGGTAACCTCCTTCTCGGTTATCACCGACAAGAAAAATGGCAACATTAAGTATCCTCTAACAGATTACGAGCTAACACCGGATGTAGCCATCATAGATCCTCAGTTTGTTGCCACCATGCCCAAGTCTATCATAGCAGATACAGGGCTTGATGTACTGGTTCATGCTATTGAAGCTTATGTATCAGTAATGGCATCAGACTATACAAATGGATTGGCTATAAAGGCTATCGAGTTGGTTTTCAAGTATCTGCCGAGAAGCTATGATGATCCTAAAGATACAGTTGCCCGGGAGAAAATGCATAATGCTTCCTGTATTGCAGGTATGGCCTTTTCTAATGCATTCCTTGGAATTAACCATTCTATGGCTCATAAGCTGGGTGCTGAGTTCCATGTTCCCCATGGCCGAGCAAACGCCTTCCTCATGCCCCATGTAATTGCCTATAATGCGCAAAAGCCTACCAAGTTTACAATCTTCCCCAAGTATAGTGAATTTGTAGCTGATTATCGCTACTCGCAGATATCCAGGCAATTGGGCTTTGGTGGCAATACTCAGGAAGAACAGATAACCAATCTGATTAAAGAAATCCGCAAGCTGATGACTCGGGTGAACATACCATTAACCATAAAAGAATATGGTATAGATGAAGCTGCTTATCTGGCTGCCATACCTAGAATGGCAGAAAGGGCCTTTGAAGACCAGTGCACAACTGCTAATCCCCGTTACCCCCTAGTAAGTGAATTAGAAGAACTATATCGAAAGGCTTATTACGGAGAGTAATATACCATATCCCACTGCAGTTGGGTTTTCCGTTTGCCGCGTCCATTGACAAAAGGTTCGGGTTTGCAGTTCTGATACTAAATCCATTCTAAAACATTCCAGAATAGAGCGATGCGTTCTTGCGGGCAAGAACGCGCCATGAGCATAATTATGGAATAGTTATAGTTGGATTTAGTATGACAAACGGGCATAGGCGGCCGAAGGCAGTGTGTTATTAGTCTTTTTATTGACATAATTATACCAAAAAAGGCCAGAGAAACATAACTGTTTCCCTGGCCTTTTTTGTTGTTTTTTAAAGCTAATTTGTGCGTCAGTCCCTTTTGATGGTAATTTCTACTTTACATCCCTTCGCACAAAACCATCCCAGGCCGTAAGCAGGAATACCAGCATGTACACAACTATAACAGCCAGTGCAAAAGTCAGGGTCTGTCCTTTAAATATGCTCATACCCTCGGCGATAGCATTGAGTTCAAGATTCGAAAAAATGATATATCTCCCGAAATCAAGCTTTGATGCGCTCATTACTGCTACAATACCATAGCCTGAAAGGTATAGAAAAATACCCAAGCCTATTGAAAGTGCAGAGCTTCTTGCCACTGAGGATAATGCAAATGCAAAAGTCGCCATGCAAATCATACCAACGCTTGACACAAGGTACTTTGAGGCTACGTACAAAAAGCTGGAGCCTTTAAGCACTTTGCTACCCGAAACATACAAATGCGGGGCACCCAAGTCACCGAAGCCGAAGAATATTCCGGATAACAGTATATTAAACAAATAATATATAAGCAGCATGAGAAAAGCGAATGTTAAAAGCGAAATGTATTTTGCAATAAATATCTTATACCTTTTAACCGGATTAACAAGCAGATATTTCACGGTGCCTGATGAAAATTCCGAGGAAATTAAACTCCCCGCTATTATTATGATTAAGACGCTGATAAAATTAATCCCCAAGGCTGACGATGTGAAAACATCCCAGAATTTCAACCCTTCTTCGTAATTATAGTTATCATTTATAACGCCGCTGATTTTAGAGGTATAAACCCTTATATTGTTATCAAGGCGATATTGGCTTATTAACAGTGCATCCTCAGCGGCGGCAATCGCTTTTCTATCCTGTTCACCGGGGTCTGCGCCTTTCAGTCTGATTAGTTCTGACTTATTGGCTTGAACCTCATTCAGTAATCCATACCTCCAGTCGCCTGCAAATGGGGGGATTTCATGTTCGGATTGATACTTAGCCGCCCAAAGCATTATTTCCAGTTGTTCTTTGGATTCATATAAAGGAACATTCTCATCTTCCTTATAATCCGCAGCTACGGCTTCTAATGTATCGGCATTTATTTTATTATACGCCTTCCAGTCCTTAGCCTTTATAGCTTCATTGAGGTTGTCGGCCAGCTTTTGAGATTTTTGTGCCTGTGCGATATCACCGGCATCCAAAAGTTCCTTTGCCATTGCCTTTTGCTCAAACATAGTATGAGCGGCTGAATTAATCCAGTAATCATCCTCATTATATTTTTGCGTTATATTATTATCTTTAAGGAATGTCGAAGCTTCTACAGTTATTTCCCATCCCTCGTATTTTTCTGACTTCGCACGGTTTATTATATCATCGTAAGACTCATAATAAGCGCTTCCGGCCCATCTTTGCTCTTGCCGTTTTTGTATGAATCGAAGTCCGTTATAGCCTACCGCTACAAGCACAACAGCGATAAGCATGATTATGGTAGACAGCTTCAATAAAATCTTAATGTATTCGTTAATCACTATATTCCCAAGCTTACGCAATTTGAATGCCTCCTCCGCCCGTGATTTCCATAAAAATATCCTCTAAACACTTTTCCTGAGGGGCGACTCCCATGATGCCAACACCTGCCGCCGCCAGCCTCGCGTTGATCATAATAACCGTTTCTGTGTTGTCTACCTTTAAATCAAAATATTGTTCGTTGAATTCTAATATACTTTCGGTAGGCATTTCTAATGATGCGATAATCTTTAACGCTTGCTCAACCGGTTTCACCGTGAAACGATATACTGTTCCTCCGCCCCCGGCGGCTTGTTCCATCAGTTCTTTTATAGGCTTTACATCCACCAGTTTTCCTTGATTTATGATGCCCACACGGTCGCACATCATTTCCATTTCAAAGAGCATGTGACTGGATACAAAAATTGCCACTCCTTCCTCGTGTGCCAATTTTTTAAACATATCCCTCAGTTCCTTTATTCCGGCAGGGTCAAGGCCGTTGGTGGGCTCGTCAAGAACAAGGAGCTTGGGACGATGAAGTATGGCTTGTGCAACTCCAAGCCGTTGTTTCATCCCCAGAGAATATCTTTTTACCTTATCATTAATACGGTTTTCCAGCCCGACAAAACGTACTGATTCCATGATTCTTTCTTCGGTTACCCCGCTTCTTATTCTGCGGAATTGGCGCAAATTCTGCAATCCGCTCATGTATCCGTAAAGCTCCGGATTTTCTACGATTGCGCCGATATTTTCCAATGCTTTCTCAAATTGCTTTTTTACATCGAAGCCGTTTACCTGTACATTGCCGCTATCGGCATCCAAAAGTCCTGTGATTATCTTGATGGTGGTTGTTTTTCCCGCGCCGTTTGGTCCCAAAAACCCGAACACTTCGCCGCTATAAGCCTCAAGGGATATATTATCCAAGGCTGTGCGCCCGTTAAATTTTTTTGAAAGATTTTCTATTTTTAATAAAGGTGTCATTTTTATAATACCGCCTATCAATAATTTGTGTACATACTTTCATAATTTGAAAACATCCATGCGCCGTTCCGCTTTACCATTTCGCATGTGAAGGTAATTTCATCAGACTGGGTGGAAAATGTTATATCCTCCGATTTGTCGGGATTTTCATAATAATATTTTCCTCCTCCCTGAAATATATGGAACAGCTCCGCCTCGGTTGTAGCAGTAGACATGAGACTCATAACCGCCTCGACCGTAACCAAACTTGCCCCATGCTTGGTAATGCTTTTTACTCTCTTGAGACTTGCATCAAAGCTTTTAACTTTATTCCCGGTTTCTTGATTATTTTTCAGTTTACGTTCAAGATCCTGCGTTATTGATTCTTTCATATTCCATCCGCCGGTATTACCGTTTATGAAATATTTGCTTATTAGATTATTGTTTTCTTTAATCTTATTTTCAATAACCGAATCGGGTACACTGGTGCCTATTTCCCTGTATTGTTCGGGAAGAAGGAGAAACGATTCCATATCTTCTGCATAATCCTCCAGCACCTGTTTTATGGCTTCTTTCTCGTCTTTAAAAGCAATACCGTCGACGGTAAGGTAGCAGGATAAACCTATTATTAAAACTATTGCCAATACAATTCCTCGATTGATTCTGCGCAGGAAATTAAAAAATCGCATAATGTCGCCTCCATTTTTATTGTGCTTTTTTTGGTATTTCTAATATTGCCTTGAACAAATCCCCGTCAATACTGATAATAAGTTTGCCGTTCTGGCACAGCATCAACGATTTGGCAATATCAAGCCCTAATCCGCTTCCTTCGCTGCTTCGGGATTCATCCCCGCGTTTAAATCGTTCTACGATCTCATCTTCAGGTATGTTTAGTTCTGCCGCCGAGATATTTTTTATTTCTATATAAGCGTTTTGCTCATCATCAAAAGCATTAATATAAACCCTTGAATTTTCGAGAGAGTACTTAAATACATTTGACAATAGATTTTCTAACACCCGCCAGGTAAGTCTGCCGTCTGCATAGGCTGTAATTTTATCTTTGGGAATGTTTATTTTAAAGTCGAGCGATGAAGCTTTGATTTTATCGTCCAACTCGCCTAATCCCTGGGTGATAAGCGCGTTGATATCCACCTCTTCAAAATTAACCGGAATATTCCCGCTGGCGGCTTTGGATGCGTCAAACAAATCGTCAATCAAAGTTTTCAACCTGTCGGATTTCCTCGCTATCACATCAATATACTTTTTTGCGTTTTCATTATCAATATCTTCTTTTTTCAACAGGTCGACATAAGTAATAACTGATGTAAGAGGTGTCTTTATATCGTGAGAAACATTGACGATAAGTTCGGTCTTCAATCGTTCGCTTTTCAGCCTGCGTTCAACCTGTGCACCTAACCCCATGGATATTTCGTTAATATCAGCCGCAAGGGTTTGCATTTCTCCGTTTCCTTCAATCTCTATCTTTTGATTATAAACCCCGCTTTTCACCCTCTTTACGCCATTTTTAATGGCAAGGTATTTTGTGACTTGCTTATATGTAAATATCAAGGTGATTGGCAGCGAAACAAAAAACATAAACGGGATGGCAGTAAACAAACCCAAAGCCGCAACAAGTATAATTGCCTTTATCATAGGCGAGCCGGCATCATATATCATTTTAACAGACTTAAATATGAAACTGAAAAAGGTAAATACAATCGTTTGTTTCAGCAATGTACGGCTTTTTATATGCCGGACCAACACCAATATAAAAGCGACTGCAAGTAAAACAGATAAACCAAGCAATAAAGACATAAAGGTTGTATTGAAAAGGTTTTCTATTAGTACTGCGCCGCAGGCAACAGCCGCTAATACCGATAAGAATAACAATAACACTATAATCTCATTATAAACTCTATCTGTAAAAACATGATGAATGCCCTTCGGACTTGCAGCCTTTTTACCGGCGGCAAAAATCACATACCCAAAACTCAGCAAAAACAAAAACAAACAGACCGACCCTTTTATAATGCAAACAGTGGCGTTATCTTTCGCTTTTATAAATTGCGTATTTACATTGTCAATATACTTTTCTTCAAATGCAAAAGCGCCCTTTGATAAAACTGTTTCTCGGTCTGATTTATATAATGTTTGATTGTGTGAATATTTGCTCCCCGCTGTACTTTCGTAATCTCTATTTGAAAGCACATTATTATCCGCATTGATATAATAATACAAATTTGGTTCATTTTCAATCTCTTTTACAGAATTTCTATATTCATCCATATGATTTTGAATTAAATCAACTTTCACGTAATCAATGTCCGCTTTATAATCCTCTTGAAATTTATCCCATATCACTCTTTCCGCGACATCATAAATTCCCAAACTATTAAGCTTTTGCTCTATTTGATTTCTCTTACTGCCAAATATACTTTGAATTCTATTATCAATATCCCACTGGGAAACGGTCTTTCCGTCTAAAATGTTCTTTTCGCTTTTTAAATTGAGAATTGTATTCATTGCCGATTCTATTCTATAACAATCATATTGGTAATCTGATGTGTCGGTATAATGATTTGCAGAAAGATTACTAACCCCTCCTAGTCCATAAAAAGAACTTCTAAGATTAATTAATGTAAACACTATGTATACCGGAGAAGCGGCAATTATTAAAAAAGCCAATATTTTTATGACAACACTATATCTTTTCAATTTTGTATCCAATACCCCACACCACCTTTAAATATTTCGGTTCTTTCGGGTTAATCTCAATCTTTTCTCGGATGTTTCTGATATGTACGGCAACCGTGTTATATGAGTTATATGCCATCTCATTCCATACTGTTTCATAAATCTCATCAATTGAAAACACTTTTCCTTTGTTTTGAATAAGCAACAACAATATTTTATATTGGACAGGAGTAAGCTTGATATCTTCTCCGTCAACTATTACCGTCTTTTGTTTATCATCCACCACCAAGTCTCCGGTTTTATAAATTCCTGATTTAATCTCCGAGCTGCCGAGCTCGGTATAACGCCTGAGCTGTGATTTGACCCGTGCCATCAATTCAAGGGGGTTAAACGGTTTGGTCACATAATCATCGGCGCCCAGCGTCAAGCCTGTAATCTTATCGGTATATTCTGATTTAGCCGAAAGTATGATAACCGGTATGTTCCTCTGCTCCCGTATTTTTAACATGGCAGAAATACCATCTAATTTCGGCATCATAACATCCATTATTACCAATTGAATATCATTATTCTGGATTACACTGATTGCTTCTTTTCCGTCGAAAGCCTTATATATTCCGTAACCCTCAGACTTTAAATATATTTCAATAGCTTCGACAATTTCTTTGTCATCATCGCATATCAAGATATTCATAAAAAAACCACCCTTACAGTTTGTCGGGTTCAGTATACCACACTCCCTTTAAGCAAGTATAGTATAGTGGTCATTTCTTAAGACCCAAAGAGGAATAATCTTAATAATTTATGAAGATTGTTGATTAAGGCATTGTATAAAAATTAGGGCTGACACACAATTTGTCATTGTGTGTCAGCCCCTTGTTTGCTAATATGGATCAGTCTATTATATCCCCTACGATGGGTGCGGTGATTTGTCATTAAACCATCATCACAAAAACAAGGCGATTAATGTTGTAATCAGTCCGGCAACTCCGATGGCGATGCTGCTCATCGCCCCTTCAACCTCTCCCATTTGAATTGCAGCGGTCGTTCCTCCCACATGGCTGGAGGTCCCGATGGCGACTCCGGTCGCAACAGAATTGCCGATCCGAAACAACCTGGTAAGCAGGGGGGCGAAAATCGTGCCGAAAACTCCGGTTATAATCACCGCCGCAACCGTAATCGAAGTAAGCCCGCCGTGCTGCTCCGAAATGACCACTGCAATCGGGTTGGTGACCGATTTGGGCAGCAGGGAAGCGGTTAAGGTATCGTCAAGCCCGAAAGCTCTGCACATTAATACAATGCTCACAATAGCTGTGACCGAACCGACAAGACAGCCGGCAACCGTGGGCAGGAAGTTCTTTTTTAGGACATCCAGCTGGTTATAAACCGACAAAGCAAGCACCGCCGTTGCGGGAGCAAGCAGCATTGTTATAATCTGACCGCCCTGATTAAAATCCTCAAAGGATATATTAAAAACATTAAGAACCGCGATAACCAACGCGATGGCAATCGCCAGCGGGTTGGCAAGCGGTGTTTTAAGCAGCTTTTGAATATAGACCCCGACTGCAAACGCCGCAATGCAAAGAACAATACCAAAAAGGGGAGATGAGAACCATTCCTTCAACATACCCCCTCCTTGCGTGATCGTATCCGTTCCCTAAGCCATATAGCACCCTTAACCGTATACGCGGTTGCGGCGAAGGTTAATATTGTTGATACGATGCAAATTACAATCAGCTGAAAAAGGTGTCCCTTTATTTTGTCATAAACCTGCACTATGCCAACACCTGCCGGAATAAACATGAATGACATATTTCTCATTAAAAAGTTTGAGCTGTCAATCAGCTGCCTTGATTCGATACGCTTTGATAAAAGGAGCAAAAACAGCAAAATCATACCGATAACGCTTGACGGAAAAGGGATGGGTATGAGCATTGCTATACCTTCGCTTATAAAGCATATCCCGAATATTACACCGATTTGCCAAAGAACCTTCATTGGATTTATCATGCCTTTCGTGTTTTTATCATCTTATTACAATTTCATACTCTTTTATTTCCGGGTCGCCCTGTACGCTCACGTCATACCCCTCTTTATGCAAAAGACCTATGTTTCGCCTTTTATGTCCGGTCATGCGGGATATCGATTTTGGGTTTACCGCCAAAACCACCCTGTTTGTGCCGGATTTATTCTGTTTAATCAGCTCTCGAGCCTTTTCATAGAAAATCAGACCCTCACAAAGCTCCCTGAACGCCGGATGCCAAGGACCTGCAACCAACCCGGATTGCATTTCGCCGGATGCATGCAGCCCCAGGCGAATTACCCTTATACCCATATCCCGCTCAAACAGCAAAAGCAAACGCGCACATAATGAAACCGTCTCATCAAGGGAGGGCGGAGTGTATTCCCCCTCTCGATACAGCTTGGCAAGCGCTGTGTTTTCCATTACAAGTGTCGGGTATATCCGCATTGTTTTGGGTCGCAGCTCTGTCAGTCTTAACGCGGTATCATAATCTGCGGTTGGATTGCTTTTATATAGCCCGGTCATCATCTGCAATCCCAATTCTAACCCGGCATTATGTATCATGTTTGCCGCCTTTTTTACATCCTCTGCGGTATGCCCGCGGTTATTTGCGGCAAGAACAAGGTTGTCCATACTCTGGGCTCCCAGCTCTATCGCCCTAACCGAATAATCGCGCAAAACTTCCAATACATCCTCATCGATTGCATCGGGACGGGTGGATATACGAATACCACCAAAATATCCGGCTTTGACATAATATGCCGCAGCCTCTAATAAAGAAATCATGGTTTTACGCGGGATGGCTGTAAAGCTACCCCCAAAAAACGCGATTTCAGAATTTTCGGTATCCGAACGCATGGTGGCCACCGCCGTTTTACAGGCGGAATGCACGTCCTCGGTACTCGGCATCTCGGACCGACCGGATATTGAACACTGATTGCAAAAGCTGCAGCGGTGAGGACAGCCTGCATGGGGCACAAATATTGCCACATTGGTGTGGCGCCCCCCCGACTTATCGGTCATATCCCATAAGCTTGAGCGCCTGATGAGCTGCCTGCTGCTCAGCTTCCTTTTTACTGTGTCCGCGCCCCTCTCCCACAACATTTGAATTGAGATGGACCTCCACCGTAAATTGCTTGTTGTGGTCGGGACCTGATTCAGCCGTGGAGACATACTCCAAATGCTCTTCGGGATTTTGCTGGATTATCTCCTGAAGGGTGGTTTTATAATCGTTAAAACGAATTTGTTTTTGATTAGTTAACTCACTTTCCAAAAAGGGTAACAAAAAATCCCGGGCGCTTTCCATGCCTCCGTCAAGAAAAATCGCCGCCACAACCGCCTCAAACGCATCGGCAAGAATGGAGGGTCGAGACGATCCGCCCGAACGCTGTTCACCCCGCCCCAGCTTTATAAAACTCCCGAGTTCCAGCTTTTTAGAATAGGAGTGCAGGGCTTTTTCACAAACAAGTGCAGCACGTAGCCTTGTCAGCTCTCCCTCGGCTCCCTTATCGTTGGTGAACAGATAGACAGCGGTAACAACCCCCAACACCGAATCACCCAGAAATTCCAGCCTCTCGTTGCTCGGGATTGGTGTGCGCCGCTCGTTGGCATATGATGAATGGGTAATCGCTCGCTCCAGTAATGAGGGTTTGCGAAAATTATATCCCAGACGCTTCATTAATTCCTGAAGCCCGCTCATTCAGAACATTCCTTTCTCTTATTGTCTGTTATACTAATATCCGACTAAAAGATTGATAAAGTTTCCGAGGATTTTTTGTGTCGGGCAAGGCCGACGACGCAGGCGGGCTGGCGCCCGGCAAGGAGGAGAACGAAGCCCGGCGCAAAAAAGACCGGAAAGTTGTTAAGATTTTAGTCGGATATTAGTATTAAACCGCTAAAGCCGATCCTCTACACTGGCTACAACATCCTCAACTGTCTCAAATTCGGCTATCAGCTCGTCGGGGATTTCAATGCCGTAATGCTCGGTCAGATTAAACGCGATATCAGCCTTATCCTCATCGGTAATGTTAAGGTCATACAATGATGAAGTGAGCTCGATATCTTCCTCCTCGCAGGCATATTGCTCAACAAGAAGACTTTTCAAATACTTAAAAACCATCTAATCACTCTCCTGTTTCAGATGTGGCTTTGACTGCCATTGAAATTTGTTCAATAACTCCTTTTTCGGCAAATTCGGCGGCAACCCTTATCGCATTTTTAACAGCCGCCGCCTTTGAGTTACCGTGTGTTTTGATTACAGGCTTGGAAAGCCCCAACAGGGGCGCACCGCCGTATTCCGAGGTATCCATCTTCTTTTTCAGCCCTTTGAGATATGGTTTAATAATAAGCCCGGCAAGCTTGGTAACCGCGTTGGTAAGAAAAACAGATTTAATATTTTTCAATAATACATCTGCAACCCCTTCGGTAAGCTTCAATATAACATTCCCGGTAAATCCGTCGGCAACCGCAACATCTACAACTCCCAACGGTATATCACGCGCTTCAATATTACCCGCAAAATTAAGTCCGCTTTCCTTCATCAATGCAAAAGCGGCATGCTGCAGCTCACCGCCTTTTGTATCCTCGGTACCGACATTGACCAAGCCGACTGTTACAGGCTTGCCCTCTCCCATAATGCTTGACATATATATGCTTCCCATATGAGCGAATTGCAGCAGCATTTCAGGTCGGCTGTCGGCATTTGCACCCACATCCAGCAGCATGAACGGGCCCTTATCCCCCGGCATAAGCACCGCCAAAGCGGCTCGCGATACCCCCTTGATACGTTTTACTATAAAGGTTCCGCCCATTATTAACGCCCCGGTGCTTCCCGCCGAAACAAAAGCATCTCCCTCTCCCGCCGCAAGTCTTCTCAACCCCTCGGCCATGGAGCAGTCCTTGTGCTCCTTTAAAATGCTGCGGGGCTCATCCTCCATTGAGATCACATCGGGAGCATCCACGATAGAAATTCCGTTTAAATCAATACCGTCCTCGGCGGCCACCCTACGGATTATGCTTTCACTGCCGGTAAGAATTATCCCTACACCGTATTCATTCGCCGCCTGTGCCGCCCCTCTGATAATCTCCAACGGGGCATTATCTCCTCCGAAAGCATCGACAATTATTCGCATAAAAACAAACCTTTCATTTAAAGTTTATATCCTGTAAGCTTTTGAGTGAACGCTCTGCAAGCGCGGCATGGCGATCGCGTTTATCACGAATATGTTCCTCTAAAGGGGGCAGCAGCCCGAAATTAGCACCCATCGGCTGAAAATCCTCAACATTGGGATTGCTGATATATGCTGCCAGCGCCCCCATCATGGTGTTATCCGGCAAAATAATCGGCGGCTTTGCCGTCACCGCTCTTACCGCATTGATGCCCGCAAGCATACCTGAGGCTGCCGATTCCATATATCCCTCCACTCCGGTCATCTGACCGGCAAAAAACAACCTCGGGTTTTCACGCAAAGAGAAATTCGGATTAAGCAGACGGGGCGAATTAATAAATGAGTTGCGATGCATAACGCCGAATCTCAAAAATTCAGCGTTTTTGAGTGCCGGAATCATGCCGAACACCCTTTTTTGCTCGTCGAATTTCAAGTTTGTCTGAAATCCAACCATATTCAGCATACTGCCTTGGGCGTTTTCCTTCCTTAGCTGTAACACCGCCCAAGGTCTATGTCCCGTTTTGGGGTCACGCAACCCGACAGGCTTCATCGGTCCGTATCTTATGGAATCCGCCCCCCGTTTTGCAAGCACCTCTATGGGCATACACCCCTCATACACCCGGTCGTCCTCCCCCTTGTCAAATGAATGAAGAGGGGCGGTTTGGGCAAGTATGAGCGCGGAATAAAAGGCTTCATATTCCTCTTTATTCATGGGGCAATTTATATAATCCCCGCCGTTTCCCTCATCCCGTCCGTATCTTGATGCAATAAAGGCATTTTCCATATCAATACTGTCTGCCGATACAATTGGGGCGGCAGCATCATAAAAGCTAAGCCCGCCTCCCAAAAGACTGCTCAATCTTTCTGACAATGGCTCGGAGGTCAGAGGTCCGGTAGCTATTATCACCGCGTCCCCTTTGAGACCTTCAAGGTCGGCAATTTCTTTATGCACTGCTTTTATATTCGGATGAGACATTATGCGGCCGGTTACCCCATCCGAAAACAGATTGCGATCAACCGCAAGCGCCCCTCCGGCAGGTACAGAGCATTCGCTCGCCGCCTCCATGCAAACCGAGCCCAGCCTGCGCATCTCCTCTTTAAGGAGTCCGGCTGCGCTTTCAACCCGCTTTGCCTTTAGGGAATTGGAGCACACCAGCTCGGCAAACCCGGGTGAATGATGAGCGGGGGTATATTTATTCGGCTTCATTTCATAAAGCGTAACCTGTGCGCCTGCATTTGCAGCAGTCCATGCGGCTTCGCAGCCCGCCAGCCCCGCTCCCACAACCACAATATGGCTCATTGCGGTATTTCCGTATATTCACAGTTTTCGGTGGCGCAGAAAAGCCCTCCGGCTTTGCCTTTTTTGCGAAACAGCGTTTTGCCGCACTTGGGACAAACCTTATCGGACGGCTCGTTCCATGTCATAAAATCACAGTCGGGATAATTGGAACAGCCGTAAAATATCCGCCTTTTCTTGGACTTTTGTGCCACGATAAAGCCGCCGCATTTAGGGCATATTCCTCCGGTTTTTTTGACAATTTTCTTGGTGTTTTTACATTCCGGATAACCGGGACAGGCTAAAAACTTGCCATACCTCCCCGATTTTATTACCATAACCTTTCCACACTGCTCGCAAACAACATCGCTGACTTCGTCCGGAATTATTATGCGCTCCTCGGCTGCCGATTTTTCGGCAAGCTCCAATGTTTTCGAAAATTCACCATAAAACTCGTCAAGGGTTTTTACCCAGTCGGTTTTACCCGAATCAACGGCATCCAGCTGCTTTTCCATGTTGGCGGTAAAGTCAACATCCACGATTTCTGCAAATCGCTCCTTCATCACCCCGGTGGTGATTTCGCCCAAAGTCGTAGGCTTCAGCGCCTTGCCTTCCCGCTCGATATATTCACGGGATAATATTGTTGTAATGGTGGGGGAATAGGTGGAGGGTCGTCCGATTCCGTTTTCCTCAAGCGCCTTTATAAGGGTGGCTTCGGTATACCGCGGCGGATGCTGGGTAAAGTGTTGATTACCCTTGAGCTCCCGCTTAACCAGTATTGTTCCCTCCTCAAGGGCGGGCAACGGTCCGTCGGTTTCGCTTTCTTCATCCTTGCCCTCGACATAAATCACGGTATGTCCGTCAAATTTGACGGTATATCCCGATGCCTTGAAAATATAATCTCCGGCGGAAATATCCATCTTGACGGTATCGTGTATACAATTTGCCATCAGGCTGGCAATAAAGCGCTCCCAGATCAGCTTGTACAGCTTGTACTGGTCGGGAGACAGAGACTCCCGCACCCTTTCGGGCGGGAGGGCGGGCATGGTCGGGCGTATAGCCTCATGCGCATCCTGTGCCGATGATCGCGATTTGAAAACCCTCGGCTTTGGCGGGAGATAATTTTCGCCCCACCGCTGTTTGATGTAATCATATCCGTCGCGGCGTGCATCATCCGATATACGCAACGAATCGGTACGCATATATGTGATCAAACCTACCGCCCCGTATCCCTCGACCTCAACCCCCTCGTACAACTCCTGCGCCGCCTTCATGGTACGGCGGGAAACGAAACCCAACTTCCGGCTTGCTTCCTGCTGCAGTGTGGAGGTGATGAAAGGGGGGGCGGGTGAAACCTGCCTTTTGCCCCGCTTAACGGCGGCAATCTTAAATTCCGCGCCGTCAAGCTCATCGAGAATTTTATCTGTCGTCTGCTTATCTTGTATCTTAATTTTTCCGCCGCTTCGGGTTCCGTATAGGCGAGACGGAAAAGCCTGTCCCCTTTCCCCTTTTGAAAACCTGGCATCTATGGTCCAGTATTCTTCGGATACAAAGGCGCGGATTTCTTCCTCCCTATCCACGATAATACGCACCGCAACCGACTGAACACGACCTGCCGACAGCCCCTTTTTTATCTTCTTCCACAAAAAAGGACTGATTTTATAGCCTACAATACGGTCGAGTATGCGGCGCGCCTGCTGTGCGTTCACAAGATTCATATCAAGGCTTCGGGGATTATCCATGCCTTGGGATATGCCGTTTTTGGTGATTTCGTTGAATGTTACACGGTTATTTTCGTTTGTGTCCATCTTCAAAATCTGCGCGAGATGCCATGATATTGCCTCGCCCTCTCGGTCAGGGTCGGTCGCGAGAATAACGCCGTCGCTGGCTGCCGCCTCCGACTTGAGCTGGCGTATCAGGGCGGTTTTGCCCGGAATATCAGAATATCTGGGTTTAAAGCCGTTTTCAATATCCACCCCGAGCAATGACTTGGGCAGGTCGCGTATATGCCCCATCGAGGCCACAACCTTATATCCCGAACCCAGATATTTTTCAATGGTTTTAGCCTTCGCGGGCGATTCTACAATAACCAATTTTGCCATACAATTAATCCTGCCTTCCTGCACCATCCTGTTTGTTTACCGATATAAATGTTATATGCCGTTTATACGGCAAAAATATCTGAATTTATGTTTTTATTCGTTATTCGGTTCGCTGGCAATATGCCTGCCCCGGATTGCGATAAACCGCCCCGCCAAGCTCCAGCTCGGTCAATGCCGACATCACCTTTGGCGCGGACAATCCCGATAGTTCAATCAACTCACCAAGTGTTTTGGATTGCCCGCCGATCAGCTTAAAAATCGAGCTCGCCTGCTCGGATGCCGTTTCAGGACATTTCGCCGTCTTTGGGTGATTTTTCGGGGCATGGTCTGCCGAAGAAATGACCTGCTTTTCATTCGGGGCGGCGTCGGGCATGGAGCGAAACCGCGGGTCCAGTCTTATCCCCTCTGCAGCCTTTGGATCCAGTATACCTGGGAAACGCGGGAGATATTCCTCAATTATCTCTTGAGCACTTGTCACAAGCCGGGCTCCCTGCCTAATAAGGTCGTCGGTGCCCCCGCTTCTCCCCGAAAGCATATCCCCTGCCACCGCAAACACATCCCGCCCCTGCTCAAACGCGTGATGGGCGGTGATAAGCGCCCCGCTTCTTTTGGGGGCTTCGGTTACGCATACCCCGAGAGACATACCGCTTATCAGCCTGTTTCTGAGGGGAAAATGATGGCGCAAAGGCGGGGTGCCGGGCGGATATTCGGAAATAACCGCTCCGGATTTAACAATATTATCACGAAGCAGGCTGTTTTGGCGGGGATAACAAACATCGGTTCCGCAGCCCTGAACCGCAACCGTCATACCGCCTGCGGCAATGGCGGCCTCATGTGCAATGGCATCGACACCGCAGGCGCCGCCGCTTATTATTACCGCTCCTCCGAGGGCAAGCCCGCCCGCCATCAACGCCGTCGCCCTTCGGCCATAACCGGTAGTCTGACGGGTGCCCACGATTGCGACAGCCGGAAGTATATCCAAATCCGGAAGCTCTCCGCGGCCGTAAATTACAAGCGGAAGCCCGGGTACGGCACGAAGCAGGGACGGATAGAGAGCATCCTCGGGCGTAAGTATCCAGCTGCCTTGATTTAGGACGGCTGACAAGACCTTACCTGCTGACTCAAGTGATTTCTCTTTTAATCTGTCAAGATCGTTCTTGGTCAGCTTATACGGTGTGAGCTCGGACTCCGGGGCTTCATAAATTGCTCTCGCCGTGTTAAATTCCCGCAAAAGCAGGTCGGCTTTGGGGCTGGATGGTGCAAACACCCTTTGCAGCCATATCCAGTACAGCCGATCATCCATGCCCTCACCCCTTTATATTAATGTCGGTCAAAGAGGATGGGTTTGTCATCTCCCACATAACGATACCCGCCGCCATGGCGGCATTCAGTGATTCGGCATTCCCTGCCATAGGGATGGTGATACGCCCTGAGCAGGCCGCTATTGTTTCCTCCCGCAATCCGCTTCCTTCGTTGCCTATGATACAAACACCGCCTTTGAGTCCGCCCTGTCTTATGGAAAGGGCTTCACGGTCGGTAACACAGGCGTAGCAGCGCATTCCCGCCGATTTCAGCCTTTGTACCGTGTCGGCCATACTGCCCGCATCTATAATAGGAAGGCGAAACACCCCGCCCATACTGCCGCGTAAAACCTTTGGGTTATATATATCGCAACAGCCGTCGGAAAGAAGCAGCCCATCAATACCAAATGCTTCGGCGGTTCTGATTATTGCCCCCATGTTGGCGGGATCCT
The DNA here is from genome assembly GCA_028683785.1 of Oscillospiraceae bacterium. Classification (GTDB taxonomy): domain Bacteria; phylum Bacillota; class Clostridia; order Oscillospirales; family Acutalibacteraceae; genus Avimonas. Next base: position 2,258 of record JAQUHC010000009.1, on the reverse strand, counting down.
GCAAATTTTCCAGGCCGAGATACCCTGTTTTCGGGGTTACAACATATTCTATTTTATCCAAACCTGTTCTGTTGTCAAGCAGTTCACAAATACAAAACACCCCTTGGGGGGTGGATGTATCTCCGATAACTCCCGACAAAGCGGAAGATATTTCATATATTTCTGCCGCCGAATTGCGCAAAATCTCCAGCCGATCCGGATAGTTTTCCTCGGCGGCGGCAGTATAAAGAAGGGTTTTAATCTTAACGCCGGACAGGGCGGCATCATAACAAAGCCTGGCTCCTTCTATAACAAAAAACCCCTCGGAACGCCTTGCCGACGCATCGCTCAGCAGGCGCTTCACCTGACGAACCAGATGATTGTCGCGACTTGTTATCTTCATCCTTATCAACTCCTGTCTTTAATGCCCTTTTCCGATATTACAATTATTCCGCAATAAAATCCTTGCAAAGCTCCAGCAACCGAGAGCCTATGGTAACCGTCATACGGTTTCCCTGGGGTGTATACTCGTCACTTTCCACCGCGCCCTCGCGGCGGCACTGCTCGGCAAGCGCCCCTTTATTATACGGGAATACAAGGGTTACCCTCCGTCTGTCAGGAGGCAGGGCAGATGCCACCGCCTCCAAAAGCGTATCAATTCCCTCTCCGGTCAAGGCGCTGATACGAACTGTGTTTTGCCCGAATTGAGGCAGGCTGTCACATTCTATATCGCATTTATTCAAAACCGATATAATCGGCCTGTCGATACAACCCAGATCCCGCAACAACGATATTGCTATTTCAAGATGCTCGGCGGCGTCCGGGCTTGACCCGTCACAAATATTAAGTATGACATCCGCCTCGGCGGCATCCTCCAAAGTAGAGCGGAAAGCATCCACAAGATGATGGGGCAGCCGCCGGACAAATCCGACGGTATCAATAAACAGCACCTGTCTGCCGTCCGGTAATTTAAGCGCTCGGGCGGTAGGGTCAAGGGTGGCAAACAGCTTGTCCTCTGCCAGCACCCCTGCATCGGTCAGCCTGTTCATAAGGGTGGATTTACCCGCATTTGTGTAGCCCACGATTGCAACCGTTTTTACGCCGTCCTTGCGCCGACGGGTGCGGATTGTTTCACGGCGGTGTTCAAGCTGAACCAGCTGCTCTTTAAGTGATTTTATCCGTCGTCTGATATGCCGTCTATCTGTTTCAAGCTTGGTTTCACCGGGACCGCGAGTTCCTATTCCTCCGCCCAGCCGCGACAGCTCGATACCCTTTCCGGTAAGACGAGGCAACAGATACTGAAGCTGTGCCAGCTCCACCTGCAGCCGCCCCTCTGCCGAACGAGCCCGTCCGGCAAATATATCAAGAATGAGCATGGTTCGGTCAATAACCCGACAATCGGTTGCATTTTCAATATTTCGCAGCTGGGTTGATGTCAGCTCACGGTCAAAAATAATAAGAGGTATTTCGGCATTACGACAGATTTCGGCTATATCCTCCAACCTTCCGGCGCCTATGCAGGTCGCCTTATCGGGGGAGTCTCGTTTTTGAATTACCCTTCCCCGGGCTTCGGCTCCGGCGGTTGCCGCAAGCTCCTCCAACTCATCCAGCGAGGTCTGCACATTAAATTCACCGGTATCAACAGAAACCAGCAGAGCGGTCTGAATTTCATCCTTGTCGTAAACCTTATTCAAACTAGAACCTCCCATAATTGCAGAACTCCTGTTCATTATAAACGGCTGATTGCGCATTGTCTATAGTAAACGGGAAAAGCCGATTATTTTGATTTTCACTAAGGGTCGTTTTTTATTATATTTAAAATGTTACATCATACTGATTTTATGAGTAGGGCAAGGGCTCTGCCCTCGCCGAAGGGTGACTGTATATATAATCCCAATTAAAGCGGTTTTTAGCCTCCCTCTGACGAGGGAGGGGGACCACGAAGCGGTGGAGGGAGAGAATAGCACAATCCGGGACGAAACGGTAAGATTGTAATAGGCGTGCTTGCCCCGGATTTTATATAAATATAACTTAAAATTAATCCACAAAATCACAAAATCATTTTTACGATTTTTTCTCTTCTAAATATCTTTTTTGAATTAAATGTGATACAATTCAATTACTATACTAATCACTAATTAAAATATTACTGAAAAAGGGGTTATTGTATACACAGTGATAAAAACGGTCGATAAGTGGTAACTTATTCTCAGAAGTGAAAAGGGGTTATTGTATACACAGCGATAAAAACGGTCGATAAGTGGTAACTTATTCTCAGA
>JAQUHC010000008.1 GCA_028683785.1 Oscillospiraceae bacterium | reverse complement strand
TAGATTTTTGTTGTATGTCGATATATTTTTTTGAGCATACAATAAGTCGTGCAAAATTCGCATTATTTGATATGTTATAAATTGCGATGGTCTGATTATCAAGAATATCCTCTAAAACATAGAGGGCTTCCTTATATACCATATCAGGAGTGAAGGTATTAAGCCTACGCGCAACCTCAAAAAGACGACCAAAGCTGTTTCTGTAGGTCATAATCTGTTTTTTATATTGGTTTTTACTCTGCAAAGCGTTCTGATAAAGCTCGTTCAGGAATATATATCTTTTTTCGAGCAAATCCTTTTCTTCTGTTATAAAGTTTAATTCCTTATCCTTTTTGTCCTTGGTATAACCCACTACCGAGCCGGCAATTATGTAACAAGCAAAGGGCAGCCAGTTATCTATGTTATAAAGCAATATCCGCCAGTCCATACCCCCCGACAAATATGCCACTATACATGAAAATGATGCCAGCAGAGCTGCCGCAACACCTGTTTTAAGGCCGTGCACTGCCGCAAGCAATATGACATATAAAAGCCTGAAATCTACATATCTGAATTGAACCGCGGTTGCCGTTGAGGTGTTCAGATACTCCATTAATAAAAAGCCCAAAACCATTTCGGACGTTTTGATAATCATTGTTCTGGTGCTTAAGACATTTTTAGCTCTCTGTATTAATGAAATATGCTCATCGTTTTTGCGATGAATATTTTGAAAAAGCATACTCATATCTTTTGTAATATCTATAACCGGTACCCAACCGTATTCACTTCGGGCAAAGGAATAAGAAACAGGAGAACAAACGGCAATCCTCTTACCCGTAAAGGAAATTCTGGTTTCCTGAACTCTGTCTGCAAAACAATCCGTCAATTGAGCAAGAGTCATACAGCGGGTTCCCGCAAGATTGATTATACTGCTTTCTTCCGGCCATTCGGTTATTAACCGCAGAATAATTTCACTTAAATCCTCAAGGGACAAAAAATCAACCATTTGATCTTTGTCGCCCTCAATGCGAAGAGAGTTTTTGGTAACAGCTTGGTGTATCAATTGACCAACCAACGATTGATTTTCATACATACCGAACATACAGGGAGCATGTATTGTGACAATGGATATACCCTTATTCTTTGCATAATAATCGCACAGCTTTTCACATGACCAAAGTAAAATACCCTCGTTGTCTTTTGGATTTACTTCCGTACTCTCATCGACCTCGGTTAAGCCGTTATATATGTAAGTTGAGGATACGAAAACAAACTGTTTTACATCGTTAGCGGCACATAGGCTTAACACCTTGTCCAGCTGATCAAGCTGTTCCATCGCATTATTGCCAAGTTCGGGACGATTTGCAAAATATATCACGGTTGAAATAGAATATACATTGAACAAGCGAGAGAACGCCTCACTGTTTACATCATAATTGAAGCTCTTATATATTTCACCGATATAACTCTGATTGATGTCAGCAGAGGATGCTATTATTCTATGGTGCTGTGATACTCTATCACAAAAAGAGGAAGATACCGGGGCCAACTGTCCGGTCAACATTATATCCAATTTTAACCCTCCTCCGATTGCTTTATTTCGCAATACACCTTATATATTTCATCCCTGCTTTTTACAAATACATCTACATAGTTTTTTGCAAACAGGCTGCCGGCACCGTCTCGTATGTGTTTAAACGCTTCTTCAAACGTCCACGCCTTTTTGTATGTCCTTTCTGATGTAACTGCATCAAAAACATCGGCTATCGAAACGATCTGAACATAAGTGTGTATTTGGTCCCCGCTTAAGCCGAAATAACCGTTACCGTCATACCTTTCATGATGACTCTTCGCAATTATTGCCGCCGCTTTCAAAATTTCGCTGTCATCTCCCGAAAACAGATTATAACCGAATGTTGTATGTTTTTTCATTTCTTCATACTCATTTCCGGTGAGTATTTTGTCACTCATGGTGAGCTTCATCGGCAGCATCATTTTACCGATATCATGCAGATATGCAGCCTGCGCTATAAGCCCCGACTGTGATTTGGACATATCTGAATTTTTGCAGATTATATATGTATAAAGTGAAACATTTCTCGAATGAAAATAATCGATTTCGTTTTTAAGAAATATTTCGAGCAAGTCCTGAAGTCTGCCAAGATTATTCGGCTTAAAAATATTAAGCCTTTCGGAAAGCGAATCGTCATTTATTTTTTTCAGATGTGGTTTAAAGATTTTGAAGCTCACAAGAATTGTGTAAATACCGAACATAATGAAATAGGCTGAGCACACAAGCAACGGAAGATAAAATAATTCAAAAACACTATCCAGCATGAAGAACGATGAAAGGGCGATATGTTGAAAGAATAAAAGATAACATAATGCAAGCTCATCAAATGTAAATTTCCTTACGCTCGATTTTATAACATTATTAATAAAAAGGTATATTATGCAAATAGGAAAATAGAACCAAAACAGCTTTAATAAAAATACAGCTATAGCCTGATATTGCCCAATCAAGGTAAGAGACATTCCTACCAACCCGATGCTGATAATCGTTTGCCTGAGTTTGTCGTTAAACGGACTTTCTTTTATGAAATAGTTAAGAAGAATTATCTCGGCTAACGATATTCCGGCTATTGCAAATCTCATAACCATAATACCGGATGAGTTTATGTATAATGAGACAATAAATCCCGCCGATGCCGTAAAAAGCAAAAACGGTATACCATATACCATTTTGAAGGAGTAAAGCAATCTCTTTTTTTTGCGAATAAATATAAAAACGCAGTAGAATACCAACGATATCACGCTTAATGTCATAACTGTTGTCAATCCGGATGCAATTTCCGCTCGAGGCGGCGTTATAATTATGCTAAGCTTGGGCATAAATTCAGATTTTACCACTACATCTAAAAATACCGCCTCATCAGACGGTTCAATTTTTATATTTTCACCTGCTTTTGATGAAAATATGTTTGCTATATCAATCGTATTAAATACCTCGGTATGGTTTGCCAATACCAAAACCTGACTGAAATATGTATTAAGCGAAAGATTGCGCACCGCATTCGAAGCGGGTATATTAAAGCTTAGCCTTATGAATTTATCTCCATTTTTTCTTTTAATATCGGATATACTATTGATATCAATCATACCATCTGTGTTTTCCATTAATTCATCAATATTATTACTCGTGCTGTATTTAATGCCACGCAGTTGGCTGTGATTCATTGATTTGTCGGTATCCATCGCGGTAAGAGCAACGCATATGAGCAAGATAAAAGCAAACAGAACAAAACTAACGACAAACGGGAATAATAACCCGCTAGTCGCAATAGTCTGTGCCTGTCCATCAGCTCTTTTATTTAATGAAAAAATCTTCATATAAGCACCACGCAACATCAAATATTATACCGATTAAGCCAATTCAGCATTGTTGTTTAATAATTCATCTGCTGCAACATTTGCCCTAATGCTGATAATTCTTGGTGTTGGGTTGTTTTTCTTGGGTGCAGGAGGAGCATCAACAATGTCATCTGTTTCTTCAATATCTTCGATGTCTTCGATGTCTTCGATGTCTTTGATGTCTTCGATGTCTTCGATGTCTTCGATGTCTTCGATGTGTTTGATGTGTTCGATGTGTTCGATGTCTTCGATGTGTTCGATGTGTTCTTCTTCCAGAGCCGTCGCGGATTTTAGATTTGAATTAGTTGCTATTTCTTTTAAGCGGTTTTCCTTAAAACTCTCCCACGGTGATTGCACTTTATCAGAGCTTTGAGCATACAGCGGATCCAGCACCAATCTCCTTAAGGTTTCCATCTCATCTCTGCGTTGGTCACGTATGGATTTTTCGAGGGCTGCCTTAACTCTGCGATTTAGGTCGGCAGCAATATCCTTGACGGGCATAATGTTGTATTTTATTTTCTCTTTTTCTGTATCAATAACCTCAAGCTTTGTGAATATGTTATCCAGGTGCTCAACAATGTTTACAAGCAAATCATCATATGTTTCTTCCACAGTTCTGAGTGCCTTGGTCATCTGTTCATTGCTTTCTTCGACAAAGCAGGTGTAAACATCAATCTGTTTAGTCAGCCCTTCAGCAACCTCCTCCTTCATTCTTGACATATCGGAATAGGCACGGGTGTAGATTTCAACCACTTTCGCAGTTTCCTCAGAATTTATGTCGGAGCAGCACGGAGCTTTGTTGCTTGTGTGTTTAATCTCGGAATTCTTTTCGGAAATCTCCTTTATTTTTTCTTCAAGTACTTTTTTTTCGGAATCGGATTTTTTCTCAAGCTCCTGAATTTTGTTTAACAGCATAACAACTTCATCATTGTTTCCGGCATTTAAATCAATTTTATTCAACCGCATCGTAAGCTTGTTAATCTTTTTAATCAATTCATCATTCTGATTTTGTAATGAGGTTACCAGTTCATCAACCTGCTTAATCGAATATCCTCTGAATGACCGTTTCATTTATGATTACCTCCACTTCAAAATATTAAAACGGAAAATCCTTTAATACTAATTTAATTTATAAACATAGATAATATCCAAGTCCGTTGTATATCTTCTTATTATGATATTTCTATATATTTATTTTAAATTAGTATAATGATTAATAATATTAAAATAAAATTGTAATATGACAAGCTTTAAAAAATAATTATATGCAACCAAGAAAATAACTGCATACAACCCAAGAAAATAATTGTATGCAAATTAAAACAATTCTTGTAAACATATTATATGTATAATATGCTAAATGTCAATATTTTTGTAATAGCACCAAATAATCCATTTTGAGATTAGTATCAGAAAGGCGGGAGTCGGCTGATGTCGATTAAATGCCCCTGTAAGTGGATAAACTGTAATCGATACGGCAACTGTGATGAATGTATTGAGCACCACAAAAAACATACCAAATACCCGTTGCCGTTTTGTAAGAGAAAGTTATCAAATACTAAACCTAAACCGGTTCACCAAGATCATTCAAAAAATCTTTAAAATAAGCAGGCAGTTCACTGTCAAACTCCATCCATCTGCCGTCACGCGGGTGAACAAATCCTATCGTACGCGCATGAAGGCATTGCCCTTTCAACTTTTTAAGCATTGATGGCATTTTGGCTGTTCCATAAACCGTATCGCCTGCCACAGGATGACCGAGGTATGACATATGCACACGAATTTGATGGGTTCTTCCTGTTTCCAACCGTAGGCGGACATGAGTAAACCCTCCATAACGGGCAATCACTTCATAATGTGTTACGGCATTTTTCGCTTTGCCCGCCTCCATCATTTCGTTTGACAGCACCGCCATCCTTTTACGTTGTACTGGATGACGTCCAATCGGGGCATCAACGGTGCCCTTATCTTCCTTTAACCGTCCTGTTACCACGGTTTCGTATTCCCTTAAAAAGCTGTGTGCTTTTATCTGTTCGGCAAGATGATGATGTGATCTGTCGTTTTTCGCAACGATAAGCAGTCCGCTGGTATCCTTGTCTATACGATGTACTATGCCGGGGCGCAGCACTCCGCCGATACCCGAAAGGCTGTCGCCGCAATGTGCTAACAGTGCATTTACAAGGGTACCGTCTCTGTTCCCGACAGCCGGATGCACAACCATCCCCTTTTCTTTATTGACAACCAACAGATCGTCGTCTTCATAAACAATATCAAGAGCAATAGACTGGGGCGTTGCCTCGCAGATTACCGGGTCAGGAATTTGTACCGTAATCTCATCTCCGTCGCGTAAGCGATAGTTTTTCGGGCGATTACTTCCCAAAACCTGAACAAATCCCCGTTTAAGCCAATCCTGCACCTTTGAACGGGTTATATCCAGAGCGTTGCTCAAGTAAAGATCAAGCCTATCTCCCGTCTTCCCCGGAGGAGGTGTCAGCGTTTTCAATTCCACCGGTTGCATCCCCCTCCCGCTCGGACAGATTTTTAACCGGATGCTTATCCTCTTTGTATATAAACAAATAAAATATAAGCAGAAGGCATGCGCCGATAGAAACATAGCTGTCGGCCATATTAAACACCGGGAAATCAATCAACTTAAAATAAAAAAAATCAACCACCTTGCCTCTGAAAATTCGGTCTATCAGGTTGCCTATGCCGCCTGCTAAAATAAGCGTACATGCAATCTTAACCATTTTTGATTGTTTATCGAGTTTACCCAATAATAACGCAACCATCAAGGCGGATAATGCCGCAATAGTTATGATCAAAAGAAATATCGGATTTTCATTTAAAATTCCAAAAGCAGCTCCGGAATTTTTTACAAAAGAAAGCTCAAAAACCCCGTCTATTAACACTATGGGCTGTTTATTCATCAAATATTCTATTGCCAAGAGCTTTGTATACTGGTCAAATACAGCCAAAAGCCCTGCACAAGCTATTATTATAAATATATAAATGTATTTTTTCATGTTCTCGCTATTCCTTTCAGTGCCGGTGATATTCATACTAAATCCATTCTAATACTAATTTAAAATAAATATATAGAAATATCATAATAAGAAGATATACAACGGACTTGGATATTATCTATGTTTATAAAATAAAATAGTATAAAACATTCCAGAATAGAGCGATGCGTTCCTAATACTAATTTAAATTAAATTAGTATAGGAAGAACGCGCCATGAGCGATAATTATGGAATAGTTATAGTTGGATTTAGTATCACATACATTTTTTAAAAAACGGCGAGCCGATAAACGGTACGCCGCTTTCTATAAGCAATAATTTAACCAACAATCGAAGCGCAACGGGAGCACAAATCACCGTGAGCCGATTGCCCAACCGTTTGGCTGTATGTCCAGCATCGGGCACATTTATCGCCATCGGCGTGGGAGACCAAAATCTTAAGCCCCTCGATATCCCCTTCAAAATCCCCGCCATCGCCCTCTTTTATTTTAACCTGTGACACGATAAGCACCGACGGCAGCAAGTCAGATACCGATTTTACAAATTCCAGAAGCTCACCACTGCAATATAAGGTTATACTTGCATCAAGCGAGCTGCCGATTATTTTCTCGTTGCGTGCCGGTTCCAACGCTTTTTTAACATCATCACGCAGAGCATGAATCTTTTCCCATTTTGAAATATAATCCGCATCCTGTTTAAAAAAGCCGGGTTTCGGGATCTCGTTAAACATCACAGATTCGGCATCTTCACCTTTTCCATGAGGCATGAATGCCCAGATTTCCTCGGCCGTAAATGCAAGGATTGGAGCAAGCATCTTGGTCAGTGTGTTGAGAAGACGGAATATAACCGTCTGGGCTGCTTTTCTGGTGAGGCTTTGGGCTTTTTCAACATATAAGCGGTCCTTAAGAACATCGAGATAGAAGTTTGATAAATCCACCACGCAGAAATTGTGGATTTTATGGAAGGCATCATGGAACTCATAAGCATTGTAGGCTTCATTAACCTGCTCTGTTAGATCATCCAACCGCATCATTGCCCAGCGATCAATCTCTTCCAGCTTATCGTCGGTCACAGAATCGTTATCAGGATTAAAATCGTTTAAATTACTCAAAATGAAACGAGCGGTATTGCGGATTTTGCGATATGCTTCGGAAAGTTGTTTCAATATATTATTTGAAAGACGAACATCAACCCGATAATCTATCGAAGCAACCCATAGCCTGAGAATATCCGCACCGTATTCATTAACAACCTGATCCGGCTTTATCACATTGCCGAGGGATTTTGACATTTTGCGGCCTTCTCCGTCCACCGTCCATCCGTGGGTGAGCACCGCCTTATAGGGAGCCTCCCCCCTCCATGCGACTGCGGTAAGCAGAGAGGACTGAAACCAGCCGCGATGCTGATCTCCTCCTTCAAGATAGAGGTCGGCAGGCCATTTGAGATTTGGGCGGATATCCAAGACCGCCGCGTGGGAGGAACCGGAATCAAACCATACATCCATGATATCCTTTTCCTTGCGGAAATGCTTGCCGCCGCAGTGGGGACAGGTTGCCCCTTCGGGTAGGATTTGTTCGGCCGAATGGGTATACCAGCCGTCCGAGCCCTCACGCCTGAACAGCTCGGACACAGAATTGATAAATGAGCGTTCAATTATCGGTTTCCCGCAATCTTCACAATAGAATATCGGGATGGGAACCCCCCAAAGCCGCTGACGGGAGATGCACCAGTCGCTGCGTTCTCTTACCATGGAGGTAATTCTTTCCTCACCCCATGATGGAATCCATTTAACTCCTTTAATAGCTTCAACCGCCTGCTCCTTGAAGCTTTCCACCGAGCAAAACCATTGCTCGGTCGCACGGAATAATACCGGTTCCTTACAGCGCCAACAGTGGGGATATTGGTGAACAATCTTTTTTGTTGCAAATAAGCAACCGATAGACTCCATATGCTTGGCAAGGGCTTTGTTTGCATCATCTGTGCTCATACCCGCACATTCAGGACTGGCTTCTTCGGTCATTTTGCCGCGGTTATCAACCGGCACAATAACCGGAATTTCAGGGTAATTCTTGCATATATTAAAGTCATCCACACCATGCCCGGGCGCAGTATGAACACAGCCCGTACCGCTTTCAAGGGTGACATGATCCCCAATAATTATATGGGATTGGCGGTCGATAAAGGGATGCTGCGCCTTCATGTTTTCAAGCTCTGAACCCTTGAATGATGCCACCACCATATAATCGGTTTTTCCGGCTGCTGCCATAACCTCCTCATAAAGAGATTCGGCTATTATATAATACTCCCCGTCACACTCTACAACATTATATATGAAGTCTGGTCCCAAGCATATTGCCGTATTGGCAGGAAGGGTCCAGATGGTGGTGGTCCATATCACAAAATAAGTGTGTTTTGGGTCGATACCCGCCTTTTTCAAAAGCCCCTTGTCATCATTTACCGCAAATTTTACATATACCGAATAACAGGGATCCTCGGTGTATTCGATTTCGGCCTCGGCAAGCGCTGTTTCACATTCCGGGCACCAGTGAACCGGTTTTAATCCCTTGTAAATGTAGCCTTTCATGGCCATCTCACCGAATACTTCAATCTGGCGGGCTTCAAATTCCGGAGACAATGTAAGATAAGGATTATCCCAATCACCCAATACGCCAAGACGTTTAAACTGGTCGCGTTGGTCGTCAACATATCCGAGTGCAAACTCGCGGCAGACAGCTCGAAGCTTTTCGGGTGCCATATGGGCGGCATTCTCAACGCCTGCCTTGGAACGCGCCTTTAGCTCAATCGGCAAACCGTGTGTATCCCAACCGGGGACATAAGGAGATTTATAGCCTGACATATTGCGATAACGGACAATTATATCCTTAATAATTTTATTCATTGCAGTGCCGATATGGATATCACCGTTGGCGTAGGGAGGGCCATCATGCAGCACCCAAATCGGCTTACCTTCATTTTTCTCCATGAGACGGTCATAAAGGCGGTTATTCTCCCATTCTGCCAGCATCGCGGGTTCGCGTTGCGGTAAACCTGCCCTCATCGGAAATTCGGTTGAGGGCAGATTCATTGTCTTGTTATAGTCCTTATCTTGCATCGAGTAAATCTCCTTTTATATGCCTGCTAAACAATTGCATTATTTGTTGCGATGAAAAAAACCTGAAGTATCTTGTTAGTTGTCCTTGGATATATCATAGTTATCTCCAAACTTAAGGTCGCCAAACCTTGAAACAGGTTTTACACCGTCATCTTGGGACGGAGCAGCGGGGGTTGGAAAATCAATGGTGTTTTCATCCTCATCCTTAAGCTCGGGGATATCCAGAACAACCGAGGGAGCAAACTCTTGTCGGGGTTGTTGAACCGGTTGTGGAGCGGCTTCTTGAACAGGTTGGGTTTCTGCCGACGTTTGGGCCTGGTTCTCTTTTTTATCGTTAAGCTCAGGCAATACATCAATAAGAGCCAAGTGCTCTCTGTAAATTGAAAGCATACGAGCTTTAAAATTGGTAACTTCCTGCCGTATGCGATCCAGTTCGCCTTCTTCTTTCGATATGTTGCTTTTAGCGTTTTCAAGTATTTTTTCTGCTTTGATTTTTGCATCGTCAAGCATCAGACCTGCCTTATGCTTGGCTTCTCTTATCACGGAGTCACCCAGTTTTTGTGCGCTTAACAAAGCTGTTCTTATATTATCCTCATCAGTACGGTATTCCACCAGTTTGTCTGCCAAAATTTCAAGTTTTTTTTCTAACTCGGCTTTTGAAGCTGTTAATTCATTTACGGTGTCTGCACACTGTGCGACAAATTCCTCAACTTCGGAAATTTTACAACCGCCCACACTTTTTGTAAACTGAACATTGCGAATTTCATTTGCCGTAAGCATAAGGTACCCCTCTCTTATTTATATTGTTGGATATTATCTGAATTTATAAATTAAATTAGTATCAGAAATAAAGTCCGTTATTCTCCAGTTCGTCAAGCAGATCACCCATAATGCCGACGTTATACGGTGTAATAATAAATGTACAGTTGGCAACCTTCTTAATCTGTCCGTCGTTCGCATATGCGACACCGCTTAAAAAGTCGAGAATGCGACGAGCAACATCCTTGTTGGCGCCCTCAAGATTTAATACCACGGTTCTTTTGGCATTAAGATGATCGGCGATGGCACTTGCGTCGTCAAACCGCTCCGGTTTTACAAGAACCACCTGAAGCTGTGTGGTTGCATGAATATTGACCACCTTGTTGCTTCGCTTATCATTCGGATTATTTGATGCTTGAACACCAGACTTAGATACAAAATCCATGCCATCGTCAACCTCTTCATCAAACTCATCATTTTCCGGGTCGGATAAAAAATCCTTAAACTTATTGAATAAACTCATGATATAAACCTGCCTTTCGTTTGTTTTTCTATAATAATAAAATTGGTTATCCTCGTTTTCCAAAGAGTGCGGAACCAATCCTGACGATGGTTGCCCCCTCCTTGATAGCCTCTATATAGTCGGACGACATTCCCATTGATAAGACATTCATAAGGATATTATCTATGTTTTTGCTCCTGATGTCAATAAACAGTTTATACATATGTGAAAAAACAGCCCTTTTTTCACTTTCTGTGTTTAAAATCGGGGGTACAGTCATCAATCCTAACACCCGTAAGCCCTTCATTTCACCCATTTTACAAAGAAGCTCATCCAATTTCTCCTCCATAATACCGCTTTTGGCCTTTTCTCGACCGATATTTACCTCTACCAACACATTTGTAATATTATTTTTCTTTATCGATTGTTTATTTATTGCGTCGGCTAGGTGAAGACTGTCAACCGATTCAATCAAATCCACATCTGTTATAACGCGTGAAACCTTGTTGGTCTGCAGATGCCCGATCATATGCACCTTAACATTTTCAAGGCTTATTTTCTCCTTTTTGCTCAAAAATTCCTGAACCCGATTTTCGCCTATATTTTGAAGTCCCGCCGATATTGCGGCATTTATTCTGTTTGGCGGAACTGTTTTTGTAACTCCCAGCAGGGTCACTTCTTCCGGGCGACGGCCGGAAGCAATACAAGCCTCGGATATTTTGTGTTGGATTTCCCGCAGGTTTTGAACGACATCCGGAGCCTCATCTGACCATTTTTCCATCGTATAACCCCTTCCCTTCCACAACAATGTCATCATATAACTCAAGATAGCCGTTTTTATCTGTTTCTTTACATATTACATAATCGGGCAGCGCGTGCAGTATTTCCACCTTGCGAAAAACAACGGTATCCCCGCTGATAACATATACCCCCTGCTCACCCTTATCGTTTGTAATGATGCTATCGCTTGAAACACGAAGCCCCTCATATCTTTTTAACCTTATCTGTACCGATTCGCGGCGAATTGAGGACAACTCGCTAGACATATAGGAGCATTCAAAAATAACAGCGACATTGCCGCTCGGGTCTCTGTTTGCCGCAACCACCTCGGTCGGGATTATCTCATCCGAAATAAAGGGAAGCAATATGTCGGGCGTGGTGCCCTGCCTTACCTTTCCGGCATCAGCGGCAGAAAGCACACATGCAAGATACCACTTATAATCACCTACCACCTTACCGATCAAATCTGAATTCGGGGCTTTCGGAGTTGAATTCATTAAATTATCGAGTTGCTTTACGGTGAGTGATTTTACCTTATTATAATCAATGGTATTTTCAAAACCATCAATTTTGCTTACAAAATATCCGGCGACCGGCGATTTAATTGACGAAGTTGCAACCGAATAAGAGGTAACCAACTGATTTTTAAGCTCGGTCAGCGAATTTATACGACTTTCAAAACTCACCGTTTTCCCCACGGTAACCTGTCTTTTATTTAAAAGGGCAAGTAATCTTGACTGCCATAAATCCATATTTTTTAGGGTTGGGGTATTAACACCTGCCGCCAGTTCTATGACGGTCTGGCTAATCTGTTTATCTATTACATCAAGATTTACCCTTCCTGCGGTTCCCTGGCTTTGAATATCCTTTAATTGCTCGATTTCCTCGGTCAATCTGTCGAGCTGTTTTTGGGAGCGCGAATCAGCCTGAGTCGGATAAACCTTTGCTATCGTTCCGTTTTTGGAAACGCGGCTGCCGTTTTCGACGGTATAAAACAAATAACCGTTTTTCTCTCCCGTAATCGGTTTTTCATTACGGACGGTTATACCCTCGGTATCAAGAGTATCATATACACTTGCACTGTAAACCGTCTCGGTTTTTACAGGGTTATATAGCACCTGAAATGCCTGATAACCGACATAGGCAATGAGGAACAAAGATATGCAAAGTGTGATTATTCTTTTAATAAAGGTGTCCATGTACGTTTCCCTCCAAGACCGAAGCCGCGGCATCTGCAATAGCTTGGAAATCCGAATAATCATCTATATACAGAAAATGTGAATCTTTGCGGCGGTGAAACCAGCTGAGCTGTCTTTTGGCATACCTACGGGTGGCTCTTTTTAAATTATCTACCGCTTCGTCAAGCGTTATCTCACCATTTATAAAAGGTGCCAGCTCTTTATATCCTATTGCCTGCATTGCGGTTGGCGCCGTCGGAGCGGAAAGCGCCTTTTTCGCCTCGTCAAGCAGTCCTGCTTCCATCATAGAATCCACCCGTGAATTTATCCTGTCATATAAAAATTCCCTGTTACGGCAGTCGAGTACAATTATACACGCATCATAAGGAGAGGGTTTGCTGCGCGAAAGCTCTACCTGCCTGCTCATACTTATTCCGGATACACTTGCAAGCTCAAGCGCACGGATTATTCTGCAGATATTGTTTGGATGAAGCTTTTCCGCCGTTGCTTTATCAACCGATCTAAGCTCCTCCAACAGAACCTCCGGCCCCTCTTTCTCGGCTCGCAGGCGGAGTTTCTTCCTTAAATCAGGATCGGCCCCCCCGCCGCCGAACTGTAAATTATCAACAACGGCATCAATATAAAGGCCTGTACCGCCGCAAAGAAAGGGTTGTTTACCCCTTAAATTAATTTCAGCAATAACCCTGTGTGCAGCCTTTGCATACTGTGCCACGCTGTAGCTTTCGGATAGCGGCAGAAAGCCCTGAAGGTGATGGGGTACTCCCTCGGTTTCCGCATATGTGGGGCGTGCCGTGCCGATTTGCAACCCCTCGTATATCTGCATAGAATCCGCAGACACAACCTCGCCGTCAAACCTTAAGGCAAGATTAACCGCAAGCGCTGTTTTTCCCGAAGCTGTAGGACCGGCAATCACCGGCAAAAATATGCGGGTGGCATTCATTGGTCGGCGGCTCCTTTCTTCGGGGGCTGATACTGATACTAAACACTTATTATCCCATTCTTCCAAACTGCTTTTCCATCTCTCTGCGGGAAAGCTCAAAACATACCGGACGACCATGGGGACAGGTACGGATGTCATCATTAAGTAATACACGCTCCGCCATTATCTGCAATTCGGCAGAGCTGCTTGTGTCTCCGGCCTTGATGGCTGCTCGACAGGCGGCCGAATGATAAATCCAATCCAGCTTGTCCGCCTGTATTTCATGCCTGCCTGCCGCCAGTCCTCCGGCAATTTCCTGTATTATATCGGTTGCATCTCCCGCTTCCAAGAGCATGGGCAGGGCACGGACAATGACACTGCGGCTTCCGAAATCCTCAACCTCAAGCCCTGCTTTTCTCAAGGTTTCAAGCTCGGGCAAAAGAGCTGCGTATTCCTCATGGCTGAGCGACACGCTTATAGGCTGTAACAGCATCTGTGCAGCCGATTGCTCGGACGATTTTAACTGATTATACAAAATTCGTTCATGTGCCGCATGTTTGTCTATTATATATATTGAATCCCCCATTTGCGCAATTATATAGGTTGCGAATGCCTCCCCTATATAATCAACCTTTGGAGAATCCTCAAATTCGGCGGAAGCCGATTCATCTGATTCTTCGTTTGGCACAGGCTGAACAGACGGGGGTTCCGGGTCGTCACATATTATATCCGGGATGATAAGAGGGCGGTTATACGGGATCGTACCGCCGTCTCGAATCTGGAGATCATTTCCTGATGTATTTCTTTCCTCCCCGGCGGCAGCACTGGCGGCTTTATGGAGGGGTTCCGAGGATTGAACGGGCATTTCCTTTGCGGCAATATGGGCAATTGCAGCTCCGTCATTACGGGCATTTGAGAACGGTATCTTGGTCTGCTGTGATATCGGTTCTTCAATATTCACTGTTGACGGAATTTTCATCGGGGAGGGCACCGAACCCGACTGCAAAGCAGATTTAACCCCGTGATAAACAGCATCAAATACAGGGCGCTCGTTGATAAAGCGCACCTCAATTTTTGCCGGATGCACGTTCACATCCACCGTTTCAAGAGGCAAATCTATATGTAGGACGCAGGATGGAAATTTGCCGGTCATAATGCTTCCTTTAAAGGCCTGCTCAAGCGCCGCCATTGCGGTTCTTGTTTTAACATATCGCCCATTTATGAAAAAGTGCTGCATTGTGCGATTGGAGCGGGGCGAAGAGGGTTTGCTTATATATCCGTGAACATGGACACCCCCCAGCGAGTAATCAACCGGAATTAAACCGACAGCAAAATCCTTGCCGAATACCGAATATATACAGGAAAGAAGCTTGTTATCACCGGGCGATAGTAATACCTCCCTACCGTCACGCTTAAAACGCACCGAAACCTCCGGATGAGAGAGGGCAATGCAGTCGGCGACAGCGGCAACCGAATTCGCCTCTGTAACATCTTTTTTGAGGAATTTCATTCGCGCCGGGACATTATAGAACAGATCCCTTACGATTATTGTCGTACCCTGCGGGCTGGCTGTATCCTCCAGCAGCAGCTCCTCCCCACCCTCAATTATATAGCGGGTTCCTGCCATTTCGCCTGCTGTGCATGTCAGCATTTCTATCTTTGAAACGGCACCGATCGAAGCCAGCGCTTCACCCCGAAAGCCCAAGGTACCGATTTGTTCTAAATCGTCTCGGGTGCGAATCTTGCTTGTCGCATGGCGTAAAAAGGCAACCGGAACATCCTCGCGCAATAAACCCGAGCCGTCATCGGTGATTTTTATCAGTTTTATACCGCCGTTCTCGATTTCAACGCTGACGGTGGATGCTCCGGCATCTATTGCATTTTCCATCAGCTCCTTGACAACCGAGGAAGGGCGATCCACCACCTCACCGGCAGCAATCAGCTCGGCTGTATGCTTATCCAGTACCTGTATATTAGACATGGTAACCCCCCTGCATCAATAACCGTCTGCCAGTTTTGCTAATTCATATAATATCTGCATAGATTCAATAGGTGTCAGCGTGTTGACATCCAGCCCTTTCAGCCTCCGCACAACCTCACTGTCACCAGCCGGAAGGAAGGACATCTGTCCGCTGTCCTCCTCAAATCTATCAGAAATTTGTTTACTATTTCGCTGTTCCATGCCGCCCTCGTCAATAATTTTGAGAATTTCCTTGGCGCGGGATACGACATTTTCAGGTATACCCGCCAGCTTAGCCACCTCAATTCCGTAGCTCTCATCTGCAGGACCCCGTACAATACGACGCAAAAAGGTGATATCATCTCCGCGTTTTTTAACAGCAATATTATAATTTTTAACCCCGTCAATCTCATTCTCAATGGCGGTAAGCTCATGGTAATGGGTTGCAAACATGGTTTTTGCACCGATTTTCGCGGTCACATATTCCAAAACAGCGCGGGCAATACTCATACCGTCAAAGGTTGAGGTTCCTCGACCGATTTCATCAAATATTATAAGGCTTTTTGATGTGGCGTTTTTAAGTATGTATGCCACCTCGCTCATCTCCACCATAAAGGTGGATTGCCCCGAAGCCAGATCATCCGATGCGCCGACCCGGGTGAATATACTGTCAACAATCCCGATTGTGGCGCTTTCTGCAGGGACAAAGCTGCCTATCTGCGCCATCAACACGATAAGAGCGGTTTGGCGCATATAGGTGGATTTGCCCGCCATGTTGGGACCGGTAATAATCGCAACCCTATTATCGTTTGTGTCAAGCAATGAATCATTGGGCACAAACGGCGCATCCATTATAGCCTCCACCACCGGATGACGGCCGTTCTTAATTATAATTTCCCCCCTTAGGTCTACAATCGGGCGGGTGTAATTGTATCTTTGAGCCGTATCGGCAAAGGAGCAAAGCACATCAAGTCGGGCAACAGCTCCGGCGGTTTTCTGAATTCTCTGCAGCTCGTCCGCAACCTTCAGCCGAACTTCATTAAACAGCTGATACTCCAGAGCTATTACCCTGTCTTTTGCACCCAATACGCGCGTTTCAAGCTCTTTAAGCTCCTGTGTTATGTATCTTTCGGCATTCGCCAGTGTCTGCTTTCTTATGTATTCGTCCGGAACCTTTCCGGTAAATGAGCGTGAAATCTCTATATAATAGCCGAAAACACGGTTATAACCCACCTTAAGGTTCTTTATGCCGGTGCGCTCCTTTTCTTTAGCCTCTACACGGGCAATAACCCCTTTACCGTCCGACATTTCAAAACGAAGCTCGTCCACCTCTTGGTTATATCCCTCGCGTATCATTCCGCCCTCCCGCACCGAAAAAGGAGGATCATCCACAATCGAGTTTTCAATGAGGCTTTGGACATCATGCAGAGGGTCGATTTCATCCCTAATATCACACAAAAGCGCGGATTTTACCTGTGCAAGCCTTTCCTTTATCGGGGCAAGCCTGCATATTGTCTGATAAAGGGAGCGCAGCTCTCTTGCATTCGCGCTGCCGTAAACCACCCTTGTCATTATCCGTTCCAGGTCGTAAATATCACGCAGAAGCTCGGATAAATCGCCGCGGAGTATCGAATCATGAACAAGCTCGTCAACCGCATTATGACGGCGACTGATTTGGGCGGCATTTACAAGCGGCTGTTCAAGCCATCCGCGTATCAGCCGCTTGCCCATGGCGGTTTTGGTATGGTCCAGTACCCCAAGCAAAGAACCGCGCTTTTCCTTGCCGCGCATGGTTTCAAGCAATTCGAGATTTCGGCGGGCTGTAAGGTCAAGCTTCATAAACCGAACATCGGAGTATATATCAAGGTTGGTAATGCGCTCAAGCCCGCTCATCTGAGTTGAATAAAGATAATTAAGGGTTCCGCCGAGTGCACGGACGGCCGGGTAACGGTCTTCCAATTCCAGCTCGCTCAGAGAGGATTTGTTAAAGTGCTTTAGTATCCGCTCCACACAATTCTTATACTCAAAGCTTTCAGCGGGAGGAAGCTGCGGACTGATATCCAGTCTTTTGCTGATAAAGTCGGAAATGGTCTGCTCCGCCTCGGCGGCATCGTTATACAATATCTCGCTGGGTGAAAAGCGCCCCAGCTCGTTTGTAACCCTTATCGCAACATCTTCCCCTGTTATATGAATAAGATGAATTTCACCCGTCGAACAATCGGTAAAGCACACCCCTGCATCCGAAGCACCGTCGCTCACAAACAAAACGCCCAGATAATTGTTGCGCCCCTCGTCAAGCATGCTGCCCTCAATAACCGTTCCGGGCGTTATAACGCGGATTACTTCGCGTTTTACAAGCCCATTGGCGGTTGATGGATCCTCGACCTGTTCACAAATAGCAACCTTGTAGCCACGGGCAATAAGGCGGGCAATATATCCTTCACAACTATGGAAAGGAACACCGCACATGGGTGCGCGCTCTTCCTGCCCGCAGTCCCGCCCTGTAAGCACCAGTTCCAGCTCCTGTGATGCGAGCTTGGCATCATCAAAGAACATCTCATAAAAATCGCCCAGACGAAACATCAGGATACAGTCTTTATGCTGTTCCTTTATATCAAAATATTGTTTCATCATGGGTGTCATTTCAGCCATAGTGATATTCGAATCCTTTCCGTAACTTTATTATAAACACTTAAATCAATGACATCCGGCACAGCCCTCGCAGCTTCCGCCGCAACCTGATTCTTCAATCGAATCGGGGTCTTCCCCCTGCGCTGAAACGGTAATTATGGTTACAATACTCTTAACCAGCTTATCCAGCTCGTCCTTTGCCTGCTGATATGCTGTCATATTTCGGTTGTCCATCATGCGGCTGTATATATCGCGTAGTTCGTTGTTAAGCTCCTGCAATCTGTCTTTATCCTTATCCTCCTTGGACATCACTGTACTCAGGGTCGCCCTTTTGAGGTTAAACTCTCCAATCAGACCTTGAAGCTCGGCATCATCATCGGCCTGAGACCTAGCCAACTGTGTGCGGATAAATCTCTGATCACTTTGTAACTCATAAGCAAGCTCTCTTGTCATTTCAATAATTGAATCCATATTTTTACCTCTCTTTTGTATGATACTAATTTTATTTTATATTAAAATAGGCTATATCAGTTCTTTAATTTTACCGATTAAAATCCAGCTTCGTGCCTGTGTAATCTCCACCACCGCAATCCTGCCGACAAGCGACGAATCCCCGTCTACCCTAACCACAATATTTTCTGACAGACGCGCTTCCAAAAAACCTTTACCTGCATTTTCAATCAGCGCTTTAACGGTTGTGCCCACCATATCGGCAGAGCGGGAGGCTGCAATCTCCTCTTGAATCCGAGTCATTTCGTGGAACCACGCCGTCTTTTCCTCCCGTGATACGGGGTCGGGCATTTTTGATGCCGGCGTTCCCTTTCGGGGGGAATAAATGAATGTGAACAAGGAGGTAAAACCGACACGGCGAATAATACCAAGTGTCTGTTCAAAATCCTCCCTCGTTTCACCGGGAAAGCCTACAATCACATCGCTTGTAAACGATATCCCCGGAACAACCTTTCTCGCATATTCGATAAGCTCAAGATACTGTTCTCGGGTGTAGCCCCGATTCATCGCCTTAAGTATTCGGTTGCTCCCGGATTGAAACGGCAGATGAAAATGTCGCGCCACCTTATCACATCTGGATATTGTATCAAAAAGCTTTTTGGTCGCATCCTTTGGGTGTGAGGTCATAAAACGAATCAGAAAATCGCCCGGAATATCATTTATTTTTTGAAGCAGTTCGGGAAAATCCATCCCGTGCCCTTCATGCTTGCCGTATGAATTTACATTCTGACCGAGCAGGGTGATTTCCTTGTATCCCTCCTGAACCAGCTCCCTTGCCTCTTCCAGAATTCGCTCCGGATTTCGGCTGCGCTCACGCCCCCTTACATGGGGAACAATGCAATAGGTGCAAAAGTTATTACAACCATACATTATCGACAGCCACGCCTTGAATCTACCGTCGCGCTGAACCGGAATATCCTCATGAATTGTTCCGTCTTCATCCGGAATTTCAAAAACCCGTTTTGATGATGTAAGCGCATCATAAAGAAGCTCGGGGAACCGATGCAAAACATGGGTGCCGAAGACCAAGCCGACAAAGGGATAGCTTTTTTTAATTTTTTCGGCAACATGCTCCTGCTGAACCATACAGCCGCAAAGAGCAATAAGTGTATGCGGCTTTCGATTTTTAATGTTTTTGAGCGCACCCACATTCCCGAACACCCTATCCTGAGCATGTTCACGGACAGCGCAGGTGTTAAATATAATAAAGTCGGCATTTTCCGGCTCTTGGGTAAATCCGAACCCCATTTCGGCAAGCATACCCTTAATATGCTCGGAATCCGACACGTTCTGCTGGCATCCGTAGGTACGGATATGGGCAAGCGGAGAGCTTAACTCCCCGCCGGTACGGGCGGCATAAAAGTCCCTGATCTTGCTGATAAACTGACCCGAGTCCTGCTTGGCAGGCTTGTCCGTCTTTATTGTATGCATCTATATGAAATCCTTTCAAGCTTGTGGAACACTGTACCCCACCCCGCATTTATAATACAAAGATTTTAAACAAGCGGTTTGAACATCAATGCGGTACAACGTTTCTATACTATACCAAAAAAAACGGTTTTTATCAACCCCAAACGAGGGCTGTTTATTATTCTTTTTATCCCATTTTTTATGTGCAGTGTTTATGCTTGTTCAAGTTTTCCACATCACAACCCCTATCATGTGGAAAGCATTGTTGTCCCCCGCTTCTCCGCTCTTTTTGTTTTTAAAATGGGGAAACTCAAAAATGGGATTGGTTGACGAGGACGGCGCTCCTGTGGTAGAATATGGCTATGATGCCTGGTTAGCACTAATCTCAAATTAAAGCGGCGATAATTTTATCGGCTTTTATGATTGAGATAAGTATAAGATCACAAGCATCACCGACGGCAGCGGCAACGATATCAGCGGGAACGCAGGTCGCATCGGCAATATCAACCCCTTCCGTTATCGTGGGTATTACTATGATACCGAGACGGGATTTTATTATCTGCAAACCAGGTATTATGATCCGGAAATTGGGCGGTTCATTAATGCGGATGATTCTATCATGTTAATGCTGGCTCCGGATGAGATACTTGATGAAAACCTGTTTGTGTATTGTGGGAATAATCCTGTATTTATGATATTGCGTTCCACACAAAATAAACATAGCAACAAAAACAAACCGCTTATAAATATAGTGTAGATAATATTCAATACCCATAGACTAAAACACGATAAATGAACAGGGGCTGTTGTAAAACGAATTTGCGATACAAGTTGCACAACGTAACAGCCCCAAAAGCAAGAATATGCGCCTTGAAACGGCTTAAAGACCGAATCTGGGCGCATTATTTTGTGCATTATTTTTCAGTGGAAACGTTTTGCTTTTCATTTGGTTTAGCTATTAGTGCAACTATTCCGACTTCGCCAACGCATTTATATACATATTTCACAAGTTTAATAATTTGGTATTATTTGTTTGAAGTATTATTGACTTATAAATTATTATGTATATAATATAAATATAAGGTAAATATTGGTTAATGCTTTGGGAAAGGGCAAGGTGATTCCAATGGGCTAATTACATTGCGCGATGTTGTATGTTTATTCCATTGTTTTAACTCAGTAAGTTCTGGTTTTTAATAATCATTTATAAAAGAGAGGATAGTCAAGAATGAAAAAGGCAATCTCTGTTTTTATACTGGTATTTTTAGTAATTGCTATATTTATACCCTCGCTGTCGGTTTCTGCCGCCTCCAATGATGTTACTGGCATTCGAAGTGGCTATTATTACTATATCAGGAATGTAAGCACGGGACGATATCTTGATGTTCAAGGAGGAGCCATTTCTGTCAGCGGTACGAATGTTGGCAACTATAGTTTTAATGGCGGCTCCAATCAGAAGTGGTTGGCTGTGCGAAATTCGGATGGTTCATACACTTTTAAACCTAGCTATGATACCAATTTCGCATTAGATGTTTATGGAACGAATGTCGATATTTGGTGGATTGGTAGTTATCCCGACGATCAGTCTTTTTACTTGAAAAGAAATCAAACATATTCTTATGGCGGCACTTATTTCATGAAGAATAAAGCAACAAGTCAATGGGTAACTGCAAGTGGTTATGATGTCTGTGTCAGTAATTCTAATGCTACAACAGCCATGTGGTCATTTAGTGAAGTGTCTAAAGGTGATGCTGATATATATGCTTCTTATTATCAAAATGGGCAAATACTTATCTTTCCAAAATATTATGATTCACGTGGGGCTATCTCTACGTTTCATAGTAAACTTGGTGGAATTGGATACAATACATATGATTTTGTAAATACTACTGCTTCTACAGCGTACACCTATATGCAAAATGATAGTATCTTTGTAACAAGGGGTCATGGTTCTCCTTCGGCCGTATATTTTTATGATAGTTCTGGCAATCCAAAAGGGCGTATTATCGCTGATACTTCTTATGGTGACAGCACTGATAAGGCAATAAACTCCTTATCAACAAATGCACTTGCGAAATTGAAATGTGTATTATATATTGGTTGCAGTCCTGGAAGTTCATGGGGAAGCTATAACTTGGTAAAATCCACCTATAATAAAGGAGCGCACTTTGCCTTGGGACCAACGCAAACGGTATACACTAAAGATGCTACTACTTGGACAAAATATTTTCTAAACAAAGCTTATGATGGTGGAACAATAAGACAATGTATTGATAACGCAAATTATTATGAGGATGACTTGGGACTGTTATATTATTTTGGTGATACCTATAAGACACTAAAATAATGATATGTGATTTAAAGAACGTTCAAAAATTATTAGAGAAAGGACATTAATAATGAGAAAAAAATCATTTGCAATTATTTTGAGCTTATTATTAGTTTTACCATTATCAACATCAATTACTAGTGCCAGTTATAAAGATGAAAGCAACAAAGAAATATATGCTGATAATTCTAACATTGGCTTTTTCAATAATAGGAAAGCAGAAAAGACTAAGCAAATAACTTATCGCAATAAAACGTCTGATGTTAAGTATGTAAATACGATTAATATGTCGGACATACATCCAGAAAACAGAAAGGATTCCTTTTGCACTTATGATATTTACTCAGATGAAAATAACACGGAATATCTTTTTGTATATAATACAGATATTTTATGCGGTATTAAAGATGAGAATATGTCATTACCCTTTGATTCAGCAAAATGCATCAGCCAACAATCAGCTATTCTCTTTTCTATAGAATATCTTAATAAAATATATGGTTATGACATAACTAAATCGTATGTATTTGATTTTTGCAGATATGATGAAAACGCCGGTTTGTTTGATGTTAGATTTTACAAATCTTTAGGTTCTTACAAAACAGACGATGAGATTAAAGTTTGGGTGCGTAGCAATGGAAGCATTGCTGGATTCTCAGCATTTAATATTAATCGCTATGACAAATATGGTGATAAAGCCTTAAAAATTGATGAGGCAATAAAAGGCAGCAATACTTTAGAAACACAGACAAAAAGTATGAATATAATCAATTACAGAATTAAAGAATCATATATTACGTTAAATGATAATGGGGATTTGGCCTATGTCAGCATGATTGAATATGATATTTACTCCGGAACCTCTATCTTACAAGAATGCGAGAAAATAGAGCAGATCATTAATATTCAATAGAAAAATTATGACTATACAGATAAGAAAGAAAACGTTAAATTGCCTACTGTATAGCGTCATGTAAATTAACCCAATACAAAATACAGACTCATTCTGATCTGTCTGGATAGTAATATTTAAAATGGGTAACTTCCGCACTTCTTTTGTGCAGGAGTCCCTAAAAGGTGTGTGTTTGCATGAAATGCAGAAAGAAATATATTTTCATATCACTGTTTGTTGCGGTTTTAGGAATATTCTTAATTGTACATATGTTTATCAAAAGCACAAAATATCCTGATGCCAAATATGATAAAAAGAGTATTAATAGCATTACCATTACAATAGAACATTCTGTTTCAAAATTAGAGTTCTCAACAAAATCATTTAATGTAAGTTCTGTAAATGGGATTGAAACTGTACTGAAATCTATAGAATTAATAAGACAATCAAATAATAATAGATTAGATGGTGTAGAGGCCCCTTCAGCCTTTTATTGTTTTGAATACAAATTCAAAAACGGAAAAACAAGCAGAATTAAGCATGAAGTTCCTCCAAATAATTTAGGTGACCCCTTATCCGATATATGGAGCTTAGATGAAGTAATAAAACAAATCAATCCTTTTTTTACAGTAAAAATATCAGATATAAAAGCTGTAGAATTATATAAAAACTCAAATTCACAAACCATTACTAAAAAAATAGTAGTAGATGCTTCTCTAGATAAGTTGATTTACTATTGTCAGCAAATTACAATTAAATCAAATGGTTTATTAAATTTTGTTAACACGCCATTTGGAATCAATTTCTATAGTGATGATGATAAAATAATATGTAGTATGCCATTAAATGAAGCAACGCCATATTTGGATGATATTTGTAGTAATTCAATGGAAATAAAAAACACATTTAAAGATTGGGGCATTCAGATACAATAATCGGCTCGTCACTTCAGGTCAACTTGGCTCTAAGTACCAATTATAACCACCAGTAAACTGGTGGTATGCACAAGCCCTAGAAGGGCTTAATACAGGCTCAGCCCCTCAAGGGGCGCTGAATGGTTTGACACCGCATTACTATTACAAGCCGCCGCTAAAGCGGCCTGTTCTTATGCCCTACTATTCTTGCTATCCGTAAATGGGTCTGTGTATTCTTTGATTGTCATTTGATCCATTTCCAAATCTTCTTGCGTCTGGTTCTTTATGTACTCCTGTATTGCGGTTTTGTTCCGCCCTACTGTATCGGCACGTCGGCTCCAGCGATACCTAAAAGCCAAGTGGACGGGGGGATTGATTCCGTCCACTTAGCAAATTGGGAAGCTTATCCATTTCAACGACCCCGACCGGAACAGAACTTTAACCATTGACGGAGTAACCACAAATTATACGCTTTGCGACGGGCGGATTACCGCATCCGAAACCGGCGGTGTATGGACATATTACCGCTATGACGAACAGGGGAATCTGTTATCTCTCAACCGGCAGGGAACTGAATATTTCTATATCAAAAATATTCAGGGTGATATAATGGGATTGGTTGACGAGGACGGGAATGTTGTAGTAGAATATAGTTATGATGCATGGGGTAAGATCACAAGCATCACCGACGGCAACGGCAACGATATCAGCGGAAACGCAGGTCACATCGGCAATATCAACCCCTTCCGCTATCGCGGGTATTATTATGATGCCGAGACGGGGTTCTATTATCTGCAAAGCCGGTATTATAATCCGGAGTTTGGAAGGTTCATCAATACGGATGATGCGAATATGCTACAGATGGCGCAGGGTGAATTGTTGGGTTCAAATCTGTTCGCGTATTGTGGGAATAATCCAATAAACAGAGCAGATCCAACGGGATATTTAAGTTTTGGTAAACAATGGTGGAATAAGGTCAGTTTTGTCGCGCTAGTAGTTGATTTGCTAATTATATTTGTACCAGTTCTGTGGTCTCTTGGTGGAGCATTTAAAGCAAAATTAGCAGCTGAAAAATTAGCTAAAGCAGCAGGAAAACAGGCATTAGAAAAGGTTAAAAATAGATCTCGAAAAAAAATAATAGAAATGTTTGTACGAACGCAGAAAGATATGGCAAAACGAGGGTTACCCAAATTAGGTAGCGCACTAAAGGCTTTTGGTGGCGCAATTGTCGAAGGATTCTTTACAATAATAGGTAAATCAGTTGGCGAAGTCTTTGCAAGCCTGTTAGATAGACTGGATGGAAGAAAGGATGGATATATTTTTGGCTAACAAAAAGGATTCATATTTATTTGATGAATCCACTGCAAACGAGTTGAAGAAGTTATACAAAGTATCTTTGTTTCCGAGCGCCTATTTAACAATTGTATGCCTTGGACCAATTGGTTCCTTTTTGTTCCAGATATATGATGGCAAAATAATAAGTGGGTTTGATATACTCTTGATTATATCTACCATTATGCTATTGATAGGTAATTGGGCAAGTTTTTATTGGGCTAAGAGGAAGGCAAAGAAACAACTTGATTTTGTTATGCAGAATATTGAACTTCGGAAAAAGTAGAAAGATCAATAATATAAGTCTACATCAGTATTGCTATATAAATTCACTTATGAATAGACATAGGGCAACATAAAGGAATTGTCGGTTACAAACAGCGTCATCTTCACAGGTGGCGCTGTTTGTGTGTGCGCTCGAAAGCCAAGGGGACGGGGGAATTGACTCCGTCCCCTTAGCAAATTGGGAAGCTTATCCGTTTCAACGACCTTGATCAGAACAAAACTTTTTCATATGCTTATGATGCAGGAGGAAATATTCGAAGAAAGCATGAATATTACTATACTACCGGTCCGCTTTATTCGGCCACAGTCCTCCATATGGGCATTAACGAATATAACGATTCAAACTGGAAGGATCTCATGACATCATATGACGGCAAAGCCATAACATATGATGATATCGGCAATCCGCTGACATATGACGGCTGGACATATGTATGGGAGGGCGGTCGTCAACTCAAGCGTATGACCAAAGACGGCAGTGTTATAGATTACAAATATGACGATAACGGCATACGCACATCCAAAACCATTGACGGAGTAACCACAAATTATACGCTTTGCGACGGGCGGATTACCGCATCCGAAACCGGCGGTGTATGGACATATTACCGCTATGACGAGCAGGGGAATCTGTTATCTCTCAACCGGCAGGGAACTGAATATTTCTATATCAAAAATATTCAGGGTGATATAATGGGATTGGTTGACGAGGACGGGAATGTTGTAGTAGAATATGGTTATGATGCATGGGGCAAGATCACAAGCATCACCGACGGCAACGGCAACGATATCAGCGG
>JAQUHC010000123.1 GCA_028683785.1 Oscillospiraceae bacterium | reverse complement strand
AAGCCTCCTTGTAAGGCTGAAAGCCTTGCTTCGTCGGCTTTCCTTGTCCGACAAAAATTCAGCTCGGAATCCGTTCAAAACGGGTTATTAGAGGTAACCTAAAGTATCGGATAATATTTGCGAAAAGAGCCGCCGGGTCCCGCAGCGGCTCTTTTCTTGAAAGAAACCGGATGTGGTTGGGTGAGAGTATTTGTCGGATTGCAGATTGCGGCAGTTATATTTATTTTACTGCTGACCGGCTGCCATCCCAGTGAAAAAGAAGATTTGCGATACGGAATTGATATAAACAGATTAAATCCGCTGGTAATGACGGCGGCTGATTTGTCAACCGGACAAAAGGTTTTCAGCCGTGATCCGTCTATTATCAGTTCGGTTATGTCACTGTTTGAAAAGATGGAATGCACTCCAGCTTCTGAAAAAACAGAAGACAAGGGTATTTCATTTACCGTAGCGACCATGTTCGGGGATTTTGCTTTCGGCGAATGTTGGGGAAATCGGCTGCGGCTTTCCGGAGATGAATATCTGCTTGAAAAGGATTATTCAGAGGATATACAGCTTTTATATGACAGGTTGGCTTCCGAGACTCTGCACACCGCCGAGGTCTCACGAGAGATTATTTTAAGTGTCAAACCAGAGATGACATATGGGCAGCTTATAACCAAATTCGGAGAGACCCTTGAAACAGCGGTTGTCGGAGAAAAAAAGGCTTGGCTGTATAAGTATCACGGACGCCCATTCTATATCAGATATAAAAGGGAAGAAGATTCGGTTGGCATAACCGGAGCGCAATTGTTGCAGCAGATTTGGATAAACTATAATCTTGATAAATCATTGACCCCCCCCGAGTCTCTCGGAGGCGGGCGATTATCCGTTTATAAGCAGGCGTTTGACAAAATCATAGATGAGTATCTTGTAAATGAGGATTCACCTTTGTCACAGCTGATTATTGATACCGACAAGCTGGTATATCTCACCGATGAAGAACAGCGCGATTTGGCGGCCTATCTTAAGGAAAAATACAATACCAAAGTGAGCGACAGCAATCTTGCCCTGATGAAAGCCGAAGGGGACGGTATCAACCCCGATGATACAGATAATTTTATATTGTTGATTAAACAATACAGCTATATAGGGCGGGAGCGCATGAATTTTGTTGCGGCGGGCAGTCTCAACGGTAATTCGGTTGTCAGACAAAATATGGAGTTCGTGCTGAGAAATCATCAATGGGTAGCGAATTGACGGTATTTTTAAGATTGTTGATATTTTGCACTTAAAGAAAGGGATAATCATAAGAATGGAAACATTACAGCTGTGTGCGCCGTGTCTGTTCGGAATAGAGGGGATATTAGGGGATGAGCTGCGGCGGATGGATGCCGGGCAGGTTATTCCCCAAAACGGCAGGGTGTTTTTCACCGGCGGTGCAGATATCGTTGCACGCGCAAATATTTGCTCAAGATATTCCGAGCGCATACAGATTGTTGTGGGGCGGTTCACCGCTCTGTCTTTTGAGGATTTATTTCAAAATGTTCATCGCCTTCCGTGGGAACGGTATATAGGAAAAACCGACCGCTTCCCGGTAAAGGGATGGTCGCTCGAATCAAAGCTGCACAGCGTTCCGGATTGTCAGTCTATTATTAAAAAGGCTGTGGCGGAACGGCTTAAAAAGAGTTATAAGTTATCGTGGTTTGAGGAGACCGGTTCGCTGTATCAAATCCAGTTTACCATACTCAAGGATGAGGTTGCAATTCTGATAGATACCAGCGGAGTCGGATTGCATAAACGCGGTTATCGTGCCAATGCGGGAGGCGCACCAATCAAAGAGACGCTGGCGGCCGCCATGGCTGATTTGGCAAGAGTAAGGAAAGCGAAGCATGTATATGACCCTTGCTGCGGCTCGGGAACACTTCTTATAGAATCGGCTCTTTCCGCCTTGCGGATTGCGCCGGGGATAAGGCGTAAGTTTACTTCATCATCATGGAAGCAGATTCCGGCAGAGGTTTGGCGGCAGGAGAGGGAACGAGCGCGTGAGCTGGAGCTGCAGGATGCGGATTTTAACGCATGGGGAGGGGATATAGACCCGGAAGCCGTTTTCCTGACAACGGACAACGCAAGAAAAGCAGGCGTGGGGGATAGAATAACGGCTGCCTTAGTAAATCTGTCGGAATTCAAACCGAATTCCGACGGCGGGGTTGTTCTGTGCAATCCTCCCTACGGGGAACGCCTGATGGATGTACGCGCCGCAGAGGGGCTGATAAGGGAGATGGGAAAGGTGTTCATCCCAAAACCATATTGGAGCTATTATATTATAAGTCCGCATGATAATTTTGAAGAGTTGTTCGGGCGGCGGGCTGACAAGCGCCGCAAGCTGTATAACGGCATGCTGAAATGTCAGCTTTACATGTATTACCGCTGAAAACGGCAGAAGCCGATCGGTTTCAAATAATAAAATAATGCCAATAACTCATTAATTATACCTGACCGAAAAGTCGGTATGATTTTGATGGGTGGGAGGTATAAAGTGAGGCAGGGTGTTTTAATGAAGCATGTTTTTATCATCAATCCGGCGGCGGGCAAGAACAAGCGAGCGTTGGGGTTAATTCCGGAGATTAGGGAGTATTTTGAAAAAAACGACGGCGAACATGTAATAGAGGTCACAAAAGCCCCGATGGATGCTGCCCGCCTTGCAGGTCTGTATGCACAAAAGGGTGAGCATGTTCGGCTATATTCCTGCGGTGGTGACGGAACGCTTATGGAGACTCTAAACGGGGCTTTTGGATGTGAGAATACAGAAATTGCTTGTATTCCGTGCGGTTCAGCCAACGATTATATTAAGAACTTTGATGCCGCGTTGCCTTTTAAATCGGTTGGAGCACAGGTCAGGGGGGAAGCGCGGCAGGTAGATACAATAGACTGCAACGGAAGAATTTCGTTTAATATTTGCTGTATGGGTATGGATGCCGATGTAGCCGATAAAATGAGATACTTTAAGCATTTTCCCCTTGTCACAGGTAGGTTGGCATATAATCTGGCGGTTGTATATATGTTTTTTCAGCCTATCGGAAGGCGGCTTAATGTCAGTATAGAAACAGAAAACGGTATGGTTGAGCAGGAGGGTAATTATCTGTTTTCGCTTGCGGCAAGCGGGCAGTATTACGGCGGAGGTTATCATGGCGCGCCTCAAGCCGTTGTCGACGACGGTTTACTGGATTTTTTATTTGTCGACTCCGTCAGCCATATAAAGGCGCTCGGCTTCATAAAACGCTACAAGGCGGGAAAGCATCTTGATATGCCCATAGTACATAGCTGCCGCGGGAACAAGATGGTGGTTACCTCACCCATACCGGTCACCGTATGCATCGACGGGGAATGTTTTTCCGAAAAGGAGATAACATTTACTATTCGAAAAAAATCAGCACGGTTTATTATTCCGGAATATGTTAAAAAATTATGAAATTTATGCCCAGCCCTTGATTTTTACAATATATAGGTTAAAATAAGTAGTAGGTTAGCACTCGAAGCGATAGAGTGCTAAAATTATCAATAATTCATCAAGGAGGAATAAATATGTCAATCAAACCACTTGCAGACAGGGTAGTTCTTAAGCTGGTTGAAGCAGACGAAACCACAAAAAGCGGCATCATACTTGCCGGTTCAGCCAAGGAGAAGCCTCAGGTTGCCGAGGTCATAGCCGTAGGACCGGGCGGAAATGTAGAGGGTAAGGACATCACCATGTATGTCAAGACAGGTGACAAGGTGCTTACCAGTAAATACTCGGGCACCGAGGTCAAGCTGGACGGACAGGAATATACCATAGTCCGCCAGAGCGATATTCTGGCCATTGTCGAAGGCTGAAAATTTATTAATTGGAATATAGGAGGATACAGTTATGTCTAAACAGATACTTTACAGCGAGGAAGCGCGCAAGGCACTTCAATCCGGCGTTGATCAACTTGCCAATACCGTTAATATTACATTAGGGCCGCGCGGTCGAAATGTGGTTCTTGACAAGAAGTTCGGCGCCCCACTTATCACAAACGACGGCGTTACCATAGCAAAAGAAATCGAGCTTGATGATGCTTTTGAAAATATGGGTGCTCAGCTTGTAAAAGAGGTTTCCACCAAAACAAACGATGTTGCCGGTGACGGAACAACCACAGCCACCCTGCTTGCACAGGCCTTAATTCGTGAAGGCTTAAAAAATGTCACGGCAGGTGCCAACCCGATGGATATAAAGCGGGGAATTGAAGCAGCCGTTGAATCGGTGGTTGACAGCGTGGTAGCCAATTCGAAAAAGGTCAGCGGCTCCGAGGATATTGCCCGGGTTGCCACAATTTCTGCAGAGGATGCAGTGATTGGTAAGCTGATTGCAGATGCCATGGAAAAGGTAAGTGCAGACGGGGTTATCACTGTTGAAGAATCAAAAACCGCCGAGACCTATTCCGAGGTTGTCGAGGGTATGCAGTTTGACCGCGGTTATATCACACCTTACATGGTTACCGATACCGAAAAGATGGAAGCGGTTATCGATGATGCATATGTGCTTATTACCGACCGCAAGATTTCTAATGTTCAGGATATTCTGCCTTTGCTTGAGCAGATATTACAGGCCGGCCGCAAGCTGGTTATAATCGCCGAGGATGTTGAGGGTGAGGCTTTGTCCACAATTATTGTCAACAAGCTTCGCGGAACATTTACCTGTGTCGCTGTCAAGGCTCCCGGCTTTGGCGATCGCCGCAAGGAAATGCTGCGTGATATTGCAACCCTTACAGGCGGGGAGGTTATCTCGGAAGAACTCGGTTTGGAGCTTAAGGATACAACCATGGATATGCTGGGGCGTGCCCGTCAGGTTAAGGTACAAAAGGAAAACACCATCATCGTTGACGGCGCAGGAAGCTCGGATGATATCAAGGCACGCATTTTGCAGATTCGCAGCCAGATCGAAAATACCACCTCTGATTTTGACCGTGAAAAGCTTCAGGAACGGCTTGCCAAGCTTTCGGGCGGCGTAGCCGTTATCAAGGTCGGTGCAGCCACCGAGATTGAAATGAAAGAGAAGAAGATGCGTATAGAGGACGCTCTTTCGGCAACCAAGGCTGCTGTGGAAGAGGGTATCGTAGCAGGCGGCGGAGTGGCGTTTATTAATGCTTCCGACGGGCTGAATAAGCTTGTTGAAGAAAAAGAAGGCGATGAGAAGACCGGAGTAAAGATTGTTCTTAAAGCCATTGAGGAGCCCATCCGTCAGATTGCTCTTAATGCAGCTCTTGAGGGGAGCGTAATCATAGATAAGATTAAGTCGGCCAATAAAATCGGGTACGGATTTGATTTTGCCAAG
This sequence comes from Oscillospiraceae bacterium, assembly GCA_028683785.1. Taxonomy (GTDB): domain Bacteria; phylum Bacillota; class Clostridia; order Oscillospirales; family Acutalibacteraceae; genus Avimonas. The sequence goes on along the minus strand of JAQUHC010000123.1, from coordinate 1,124 downwards.
GAAGAGTATGTGGATATGGTGTCTGCAGGTATTGTTGACCCCACCAAGGTTACCCGTTCTGCACTGCAGAATGCGGCATCTGTTGCGGCAATGGTGCTGACCACCGAATGCCTGGTTGCAGACAAGAAAGAACCGCCTGTACCCGCTGCTCCCGCACCGGGCGGCATGGACGGAATGTACTAAAACTTATACTAAATCCATTTTAAAACATTCCAGAATAGAGCGATGCGTTCCTAATACTAATTTAAATTAAATTAGTATCAGAACGGGCCTGATGCATAAATCGGCCTAAAAAAACAATAAAAAGACCAGGGAAACAGTATCGCTTCTCTGGTCTTTTTTGATATATGTAATAAAAACACTAATAATACAACAAGATTCAAACAACAGTTTTTCAATCATTCCATCAGGGTTATTCGGGCGCACACACAGGTGCGCCGCTACGGCATCACATAAAATCTCGCCAAATAAATGTATTCGATTTTGTTTACATATCATTATAAAATACGCATTATTTTGGCTGTAATCATAATCCTTCAAGTACTGGCGCAGATGTTTGTGCGCCGGTTTTCGCCTTTGTAAACACATAATATTAAGGCTGGCGCATAATGGAAAATATGCGGCAGACCCATATTTTTAATTGAAAATTTATTCTTCGGGCTTTTTGCCGAAATAAACATCATACCACACCAGGAACATATAAACAGTCCATATTTTTCGGCTGTTATCCTTTTTACCTTTATAATGCTGATCCAGAAATTTAATCAGCTCGTTTGTACGGAAGAAGCGCCGGGCATTGGGCGAGTTGAAAGCTTCTTTAACACGGTTATAATATTTCTCCTGTCGGAGCCAGACCCGAATAGGAACGGGAAAGCCCAGCTTGGGCTTGTCCGCTGCTTGGTCGGCAATATGGCGTTTGGCTGCGAGTCGCATGGCGTATTTGGTCGTTTTGCATGCTATGCGGTGCTTGACGGGAATACGCGCCGCAACCGAAAAAACCTCCTTGTCAAGGAAGGGAACGCGAAGCTCAAGAGAATTCGCCATACTCATTCGGTCAGCCTTAAGCAGGATATCCCCTACCATCCAGCAGTTGATGTCGATATATTGCATCCTTGTGACATCAT
>JAQUHC010000122.1 GCA_028683785.1 Oscillospiraceae bacterium | reverse complement strand
TCTATGCCACCCTGTGCAAAAGTGATATAATATTGCCAAGTAAAAGCAAAAAGCGGATAGGAGATGAAAAGCATGTCTGATGACGATTATGGGTTTTACGGAAAAGGTATTGAAGGTTATGCTCATTATACGCAATCGGTTGAAGAATCCCAAAAAGGTTCTTCAGGCGGAGGACCGAAAAAAAACAATAGCAGCAACAATAACGGTGGATGCATTTTATTGGTTATACTTGCGGTTTTGATATATCTGATTATAAAAACCATTGTCGATGGATGAAAAACCGGATGAATAATAATGGTTTAGGGCTCTTGAACTGTTTAATAAAAAGAGATATACTGTTACAAGTCGGTTAATACCATATTTCGAAAGGATTAATTCTATGTCGCTCATAAAAAGATTTTTCAGCAATAGAAAATTGGGTATATTCATATCGTTTATTCAACTTTCGGCTTCTTTATTATTGTTGGGGTTGATCTTCAATCTGAATATTCTACCGGACAAGTACCTATTTGTGATGATAATAGTTCTATCGCTCGCTTGGGTGATCATCTTACTAACTCAGATTTTCACAAAGCTTCGAGCGGCGGGGAAAATCTTTTCGGTAATAATATGTGTTGTCATCGGATTTGGATGTTATTATATTATCACTGTAAACAATATGATCGATTCAATATCAAACAAGAAAACAAAGGTAGATGATATTTCTATCATAGTAATGAAGGACGACCCCGCGCAGTCCTTAAATGATGCTAAAGATTATAAATTCGGCATTCAGAAAACTATTGACAGAGACAATGACAATAAGGCAATAGAGAATTTTAATGAACGCCTGAACCGGAAGATTAATATCGTAACCTACGACGGTTTTTATTCACAGATAAATGCGCTTTATAATAAGGATATAAAAGTGATAATTCTTAATGAGGCTTACAGGAATACAATAGATGATGTTTTCCCGGGCTTCAGTCAAAAAACCAGGGTATTGGACAGCTATAAGGTGGTTACCAATGTTGTGTTGCCCTCTGCAAACAAGAAGGTAACCGAAAATCCGTTTACGATTTATATCAGCGGAATCGATACCTATGGACCGGTTTCCAGGACAAGCAGAAGCGATGTTAATATTATTGCGGTTATAAACCCGAAAACAAAGCAAATTTTATTGCATACCACACCGAGAGATTATTATGTATTGCTGCCTAATGTGAATGCGATGGATAAACTGACCCATGCCGGCAACTTTGGTGTTGATGCCTCGATGGCTACCCTGAAAAATCTTTACGGAATTGAATTGGACTACTATATCCGTGTCAACTTCACCTCTCTTATCGGTATGGTTGATGAACTGGGTGGGATTACCGTAAACTCTGAATATGCATTTACATCCCGGGGCGGTAAACACCACTTCAATGTGGGCGAAAATAAGATGAACGGAGAAGAAGCACTTGCATTCTCAAGAGAACGATATGCATTTGCAAGCGGAGATAATCAGCGAGGCATCAATCAAACACAGGTTATAAAGGGAATATTTAACAAAGCTTGCTCCCCTGCCATCCTCAAAAATTACAGCAGTATTATGAATAAAATTTCGGGCAGCTTTGAGACAAACATGACCTCGGATGAAATAAAAAGTCTGGTAAAGATGCAGATGGATGATAACGCATCATGGAATATTGTGTCCAATGCGGCGACAGGAACCTATGGAAGTATGACAACATATTCTTTGGGGTCTCGAAATGTGTCTGTAATAATTCCGGACATCTCATCGATAGAGAAAGCCAAAAATAAAATGGAACAGGTTATACAAAACGCCGTAATAAAAAACGATGAAATGGAGTGATGAGGCTGATTTATTAATCAGCCTCGAAAGCAAAAAAAAGCCGGGGAAACATTATAGTTTCTCTGGCTTTTTTGGTATGATTCATATATTCGTTTTGAAACCCCGAATTTATATAATGCATACTAATTTAATTTATAAACATAGATAATATCCAAGTCTATTGTATGATACTATTTATTATAAATTAATATCATCATCTGTTTTTTTCAGTTCCCGCAGAATATCATCCACGGTAGATGAGTGTTCTTTTCCGATTATTTCTTTTTCTATTACATCCTCTTGATTTATATCTTCCTGTTGAAAACCTGCTTCATCCTCTTGATTTATGCCTTCCTGTTGAAAACCTGCTTCATTCTCTTGGGTTTCGCTTATGGGTTGTTCAACATCATCAATCTTTTTTGCAAATGTAAGAGATAGAGCGGTGCAAAAAGCAAACACACCCAAACCGAAATCCGCAATTCCCGCCAAATTACTGGAATTATATGCATCGGTTTCACCCAACATAAAAAGCGACATAGAGGCTATGGTACCTGAAAGTGACATGAGTGATGCACAATGAGCATATATAAGCAACGACCGTGATGAGCTCTCACCGATTTTTGAGATATACCTTGCAAATGAAAACAGAAAAAGCATTGAAAAAATCAACATCGCAAAGTCATAGAAGCTCTGTTCAACCGGAATTGCACTGGCATATGAGACCTGATAACGCACCAACTTAAACCATATCCATATGACAGGGAGCAGAGCACCCAGCGCAAATGAAGGGGTTAATCTTATCTTCGATTGGGAGGCTTTAATACCGAACCAAATCAAAAACAGACCTGCTAATATGCCGAATAATAAGGTAAGAGTCAGGGTGATTGAATCCAAACGATTAATGACATTCTCATTTGGAGGCGGAGTCTCGTTATATACCATCCATATCCAAACATCGAATAACGACGACATCAGCAAGACGACGCCGAAAAGAATACCCGATATAGCCATCGGCAAACGATCGGCCCGCGCCATATTATTTATATGGGTAATACCGCCTTTTCCCGCAAGTATCAAAACGGTCAATGCCGCAAAAGAAAATATCATCACCCCGATAATTACATAACTGATTTTGAAATTCCCGGTATCCGTCTCCTGCATACCGGGAATCAACCAAATCCGTAATACCGTGGTGAGTATTGTAGCGGCAACCATTAAACCGAAAGCTGCCGGACGGAGGTATTTCCGCATACTATATTCATGTCCTTTCAGTGTCATTTCAGCACACGCTTCCAAAGGAAGAGTCGTGCTCCGACATTTTTGATTATCAGCCTCGTTCACCCATTGGCAGGTATTTCTGAGGAAGGGCTAAGGCTTTATAGGCCGGCCTTATTATGCGCGCGCCTGTCATGGTCTCCTCAATTCGGTGGGCGCACCATCCCGCCATACGAGCGACGGCAAAGAGAGGGGTATATAAATCCTCATGTATTCCCAAGGTTCGATATACCAAGCCCGAATACATATCCACATTTGCGCACATTGCCTTATTCACGCCCTTTACGGCAGCAAACACGCCCGGGGTCAGTTTTTCCACCTTTTCAAGCAGGTGGAATTCATCACCAAGTCCCTTACTATCCACAAGTCCGTGAGCGGCTTCCTTCAAAATCATGGCTCTGGGGTCGGATTGTGTATAAACAGCATGACCCATCCCGTAAACCAAGCCGGAACAGTCACCTGCCTCATGGTTAATAAGACGGGTTAAGAAAGCGACGATTTCATCCTCGTCCTCCCAATCCCGTACACCTTCTTTAATGTAATCGAGCATTTCCAGCACCTTAATATTCGCGCCGCCGTGACGAGGACCTTTAAGTGAGCCTATTGCCGCAGCTATTGCCGAATATGTATCGGTACCGGACGAAGACAATACTCGGGCTGCAAATGTGGAATTATTCCCCCCGCCATGCTCGGCATGAAGCATCAGGCAAAGGTCGAGAAGACGCGCTTCCTCAACGGTAAATTCTGTATTGGCACGTATGGTATGGAGGATGGTCTCGGCGGTGCAAAGACCGGGCATCATGGGGTGAAAATACATGCTCTCTTTATCATAATGACGGCGTTTTACCTGATACGCATACGCCATAATGGTGGGCAGCATGGCAATAAGCTCGATTGACTGCCTAAGCATATTTTCCATTGTAATGTCGTCTGCCTGATCGTCATATGAATATAGTGCAAGCACCGAGCGTGCAAGCTTATTCATAATATTGGGTGATGGAGCCTTGATAATCATATCTTCTGCAAAGTAAGGGGGAAGCTCACGGCATTCGGACAATAACTCACAAAATCCTTGTAGCTGCTCCTTTGTTGGAAGAGTGCCAAACAAAAGCAGCCAAACCGTCTCTTCAAAACCAAATCTGTTCTCATTGGCGCAACCGTCAACAATGTCGCGAATGTCAATTCCGCGGTAAATAAGTCGCCCCTCAACCGGAGATTTTTCACCTTCGTTCATTACATAACCGTGTACATTGCAAATCATGGTTAAACCAGCAACAACACCGCTGCCGTCCGGGTTTCGCAAGCCGCGTTTGACTTCGTATTGTTCATATTTCGAGTTATCTATACGGTTATTTTTTTTAAATTCATCGCATAATGATGTAAGAGTGGAGTTTGAAATTCTTTTACGATTATCCTCCATGGTTCAATTCCTTTCCGGTGTTTTCTTAATGAAATTAAATTATATTAAAACCATGGTTCAAAGTCAATATAATATTATTGATAATTTTGCAACCTCCGACAAGCAATATTTCATTTAATATAGTTAATATGCGATTTACATCGGATATTTATTTGATTTTTGAAAGATTGATTAAACCATTTTGCATTATATTCACGTTTAACAGAAAGGAGAAGACCGTTGAAACGTTACATTATATGGATAGGTATTGTATACATAGTGTTATTGCTGCTGCCCCTGCCGGTTCTGGGAAAATTAAAGCCGGACAAGGATCCTCAATTAAATTCGGGCGATTTTTCAAGCAAATCAAATAATAAAAAAGATAAAAATAATAATGAATTATTCCGCCTGCTGGATACAGACACAAATACTGTATATGAGGTATCGGTAAAGGAATTCGTTACAGGTTCAGTCGGGGCGGAAATGTATCCGACCTATCACACCGAGGCATTGAAAGCGCAGGCCGTCGCATCATATACATATTACAGCGTTCTGCGAAAAAGGCAGAGAGCAAATCCAAACGCAAACTTAAAAGGAGCTGATTTTGCCGACATGGTATCCGGCTTTCCTGTTTACAATACGAATAATCAGCTTAAGGAACGCTGGGGGAAAAACTATGACACATATTATAAAAAAATAAGCGATACCGTAAACTCGGTTTTGGGAAAGATGATTACCTATGACGGCGAACCCATAACTGCCGTATACCACGCAATCAGCACCGGGACAACCGAGGACGCAGCAGTGATGTGGGGAACCTCATATCCCTATTTACAACCGGTTGCAAGTCCCGGTGACAAGCTTTCGCCATCATACCAATCAAACATATCCTTTAAATCCGATAAGCTAAAATCCGAACTGTCAAAAATAAAAGGTCTGACCTTCAGCGGAACTGCAGATAAATGGCTGGATAAGAACATTCAGACCTCATCCTCGGGTACCGTTACGCAGCTCAAAATATGCAACACCTCACTCACGGGAAGTCAAATCAGGGAGGCGCTCGGACTTCGCTCTGCCAACTTTACAGTAGAATACCGTGACGGCAGCTTTCATTTTACCGTTTACGGATACGGACATAATGTCGGTATGAGTCAATACGGTGCCGATTATCTTGCTCGGCAGGGCTTATCATACGAAGAAATCCTGCATTATTACTACACGGATGTTGAAATCAAATAGTTGCCGTATAATAGATCACCTATATTTTGAGCCCAACAATGAAAGTGCTTCGGAACGCGCGCGGGCATCCGCTTTCATCCGTCCGCGCAAGGCAGATGTCTGGGTGCGGCAACCGGCAGCGCGTGCCCCCCGCATGGTCATGCAAAGATGCTCGGCTTCGATAATTACCGCCACACCCTGGGGGTCGATCTCCTTCTCGAGGAAATCCGCAATCTGCGCTGTCAAGCGTTCCTGAAGCTGCGGGCGGCGGGCGAAGCAATTTACTATTCGCGCAAGCTTGGACAACCCGATAACTCGACCGTTTCGCGGTATATATGCAATATGCGCCACCCCGAAAAAAGGTACCAGATGATGCTCACATACCGAGTATAACGGAATATCCCTGACGGTAACCATCTCGTCATTCTGCTCCTCGTTAAAGGTTTTTAAATGACGGTGCGGATCCTCCTCAAGACCCGAGAATATTTCCTCATACATATCTGCAACCCGGCGTGGGGTTTCTTCCAACCCTTCCCTGTCCGGATTTTCGCCGACAGCAATAAGGATTTCCCGTACGGCGGCTTCAATTCGCTTCTTATCCATTGTCCGCCCTCCTTCCGATTTTATACTCCGATTGTCAGTGAATTATTAGAGATGATTATACCCCTCCCTTGAGCAATCGTCAAGCACCCGGTTCATTCAGGTTCTTTTCTTCTTTCCGTGAAAAGTTACGCAAAAAGAGTAGGACAGGAAAGTTTGAGTTTCCCCACAGCAAGAAAAATAGCGGATATATAACCCTCAATGGTGCGAAATCCT
>JAQUHC010000121.1 GCA_028683785.1 Oscillospiraceae bacterium | reverse complement strand
AGCACATGCGAAAAAGTGCACAGCTTGCCCGCTCTATGGGAATGAGGCCGAATAATGTTTTAATTCCGGATATCGGAAAGGTGATAGAAATCACAGCCGATAAAATGCAAATTGTGGGTACTGTACCTGCCGGCCGACTGCTGGTTGACGGCTTGGGGGTCGGGGATGTAGGCAGTATTGTGCTGAGAGACCGAAAGCATCTTGCCGAGGATGGCTTGATTGTTGTGGTTGCAACAATAGATAACGCATCGGGAGAGCTTATTGCAGGTCCCGATATTGTATCCAGGGGCTTTGTTTATGTTCGAGAAGCTGAACCGCTGATAGAAGAAGCAAGAAATCGCGCTCGCGAGGTTTTGGAGGATTGCTGTCGTGAACACATCCTTGATTGGTCAACCATGAAGTCCAGAGTGCGTGATGAGCTGTCTCACCTGCTGTTCCAAAAAACAAAGCGCAGTCCAATGATTCTTCCCATCATTATGGATGTATAGCGGTATAACTACCAATATATAAAATCTTTATGACGATAAACCCGAAAGGCGCTGATAAGTTTGAAAAATAATTTTTTCAAACGGGGAGTTTTGTCCTTTTGCGCCAAAAGCGAGGCGCAAATTCGGCATAGCCGAATCGGCCAAAACATCCCGGTCACTGCGAAAGGATGGTCATAAATATGAAAAAGCGGAGAGTATGGGATATCAAGCCCCCGTTGCTTATATTGGGAGCATCTTTGCTTCTTTGTGTCGGTGCGATGTATTTTGTTAATCGTCAGATGTTTTTCGTCGAGCTTGGGTTGACGGTTTCTGTTTTTGCGGTGGTCGGGTGGAGGCTGATGCTGGTTAAGCGTGACATCTGGCGAACATTATCACGGGTTGCGAACAGGTTAAACCAGACCGAGAGATCATCATTGTCCGATTCCCCGCTGCCGGTGGTGGTTTGTTCGGGCGGTGGAGAAATCCTGTGGTATAACGAAAAATTCAATAATGAGGTCCTGGAGAAAGGCGATGTATTCGGGGATTCTATATCCACCGTAACCGGCGGTATACCGATATCAGAGTTGAAAAAAAGCAACTCGGCTGAAATCAACCACGGCAGTCACCGATATACGGTGTATATCAGCCATATAGAAGATAACGGAAGTGTCACCCATATATTACATTATATAGAGAACACCAGATTAAAGCTTATTTCTGAAGAATATACGCTGAGCCGACCGGCGGTGGTGCTTTTCTACATAGATAATATGGATGAATTGTTGTTGAATGCCCGTGACAGCGAGCGGGCACAAATAACGGGCAAGGTTCAAACCATGCTGGAGGACTGGACATCGTCCACCACCGGCATATTAAGGCGTTATACAAGCGACCGCTTTTTATTTATTGTCGAGCAGCGGCATCTGCAGCATATGATTCTCAAAAAGTTTGATATACTTGATCGTGTTCGCACCATACAGACCGATTCCAACCTCAATGCAACCCTATCAATAGGGGTGGGGCAGGGAGCCAATTTTAAGGAATCCGAGCAGCTTTCGCGCCAGGCAATCGATATGGCACTCAGCAGGGGCGGAGACCAAGCTGCCGTCAAAACCAAAAACGGTTTTGACTTTTACGGAGGTATTTCCCGCGGGATTGAAAAACGAACCAAGGTGCGCACTCGTGTAATCGCTTCCTCTTTGCAAGAACTGATAATCGGAAGTGACAATGTGTTATGCATGGGGCACCGATATTCCGACCTTGATTGTCTGGGCTCGGCAACGGCATTGGCTTCCTGTGTCAGAAGCTTCGGGAAACCCGCAAATGTGGTGGTTCGAAGGGAACAATCTTTGGCTCATCAGCTTATTATGCGATATGAAGAAGCGGGGCTTTCTGATTTGTTTATTGAGTCTGAAGAAGCGAGCAGGCTGATTACGGATAATACACTCCTTATCGTAACCGATACGCACAACCTCCGAATGCTTGAATTCGAGGAAATATATCGCGCAGTCGGTAATGTTGTGGTTATCGATCATCACCGTAAAATGGTGGACCATATAGATAATGCAGTGATATTCTACCATGAGCCAAACGCATCTTCAACATCCGAGATGGTGGCAGAGCTTGTTCAGTATCTTGACGGTGTAAAAATATCCAAGCTGGATGCAGAAGCCCTGCTTGCAGGCATAATGCTTGATACCAGAGGCTTTGTCTTTAAATCGGGTGTAAGAACGTTTGAAGCAGCGGCATATCTTCGTCGAATGGGCGCCGACACGGTTGAAGTCAAGCAATTATTTTCCGAAAATATGCAGACATATATGGATAAGGCGGACATTGTTGCCCGGGCTGAAATCTATGGACATTCGGCTGTTTCGATTTATAAATCCGGCAGAGGCAGTGAGCTTAGGGTGGCAGCGGCACAGGCAGCGGATGATCTTTTGTATATCAAGGGGATTGAAGCCTCCTTTGTTATATTTTCCGAGAGGGGAAGGGCGGTTATTTCCGCCAGGTCGCTTGGTAAAATAAATGTGCAGCTTATAATGGAAAGCTTGGGCGGCGGCGGACATCATACCATGGCGGGAGCCCAGATTGCCGATGTCAGCCTTGAACAAGCACGCGATATGCTCAAAATTGAAATAGACAGATATCAGCAGGAACACAGAGTCGCGCTTGATACCCAATCTGTTGTATGATAAGATAAAAACATTGAAATCAATATAAGTTTTCCTGTATAATAGAAAGGAAGAGCTGACATGAAGGTTATATTAAATCAGGATGTAAAGGGAAAAGGAAAAAAGGGGGAGCTTGTCAATGTGTCTGACGGCTACGCGCGAAATTATCTGCTCCCCCGCGGCTTGGCAATCGAAGCAAATGCTTCGGCAATGAACGAATTGAAAAATCGAGAAGAGGCGGCTGCATATAAAATCGAACAGGTTAAAAAGCAGGCGGAAAATTCTGCATCAGAAATTGAGGGAAAAGTTCTGAGAATTACGGCACGGGGCGGGCAGAACGGCAAACTTTTCGGCTCTGTCACCACCAAAGAGGTAACCGAAGAGCTGAAAAAGCAATATCATGTAACCGTGGACAAGCGAAAAATAGATATGGAAGATATTAAAGCCTTCGGCTCATACACGGCGGTCATAAGCTTTGGACAGAACATCTCGGCAAAGGTGACCGTGATGGTAGAGGAATAAAGCCGCCGAATACCATCCGATTTTACACATACAGCATTTATTATTAAGTATATTAATTTATTTTTAAACATGGATTATATCCAAGTCTGTTATATTACTTCCATTATGATATTTCTATATATTTATATTAAATTAATATGATGTACGGATGTCATTCTACCGGCGACGAATGACAATCCTATTCTATAACAATAGTATCGTCGGAGAAACGGAACAGAAATATGGCAACGGCAGCAAGGCTGGACTATAAAGAAAACCGCAGCCTGGGGGATTATAAAGACGGAATCAGTCTGCCCTACAGCCTGGAAGCGGAGCAGGCTGTTCTGGGTTCAATTTTGCTTGATCCAAATTGTATTAATGATGTTGCAGATAAGCTTAGGGTGGAGCATTTTTACCTGCCTGAGCATCAGGCAATATACCGCGTTATGAGCGTTAAGATGATAGAATCGCAAACCATCGACTTTGTAACGGTGCTTGAATCCCTTAAAGCCGAAGGTTTTTTTTCCGGTGAGGAAGGCAAGTCTTATCTTCTCAAGCTTGCACAGATTGTACCGTCGATATCAAACATTGGCAATTATACGCGGATAGTAAAAGGAAAATATGAAGTACGTATGCTTATCGGGGCTGCGCGTGAAATCATGGATGATGCCATGGATGCATCCATAGAGCCGTCGGTTCTTCTTGATTCGGCTGAACAGAAAATTTATGAGATACGGCAGGGAAGACAGGTAGGCGGGCTTATTCCGATTCATGAGGTCCTTGCAAGTAATTATGAAATTTTTAATAAGCTCGCTTCGGATGAGCGGGATCAGTTTGTAGGCATTCCCACCGGAATTTCTGCGCTTGACGATATTACAACCGGATTAAACCGCTCCGACCTTATAATAGTCGGTGCTCGTCCGGGTATGGGAAAAACCAGCTTCGCGCTTAATATCGCTCGAAATGTTGCGGTTAAACGAAATAAAACGGTGGCGTTTTTCACCTTGGAGATGTCCCGTGAGCAGCTTGTAAACCGTCTGCTATCGAGTGAAGCAAAGGTATCAAGCAAAAAGCTTCGGGTGGGCAACCTGACCTCGGATGAATGGAGCCGCATTGCCGCTGCTTCAAGCATATTATGCAAAGCTCCGATGTATTTTGACGATACCTCCAGCATCACCGTGCCCGAGATGAAGGCTCGGCTTCGCAGACTTAAAAAAGTGGATTTTGTTGTTGTGGACTACCTGCAGCTTATGCACTCCGCACAGCGGACGGAAAATCGTGTGCAGGAGGTTTCTGAAATAACCCGAAGCCTTAAAATAATGGCTAAGGAGCTTAATGTTCCCTTAATGGTTTGCGCCCAGCTCGCACGCGGAACAGAAAGGACGGCAAATCACCGGCCTGCTCTGTCTGATTTACGCGAATCCGGTTCAATCGAGCAGGATGCAGACCAAGTCTTGTTTATTTACAGGGATGAGTATTATAAGAACGAAAAGGACGATCCGTCATCGGTGGAAACCGGAACCTCGGAGGTTATTGTCTCTAAAAACCGCCACGGCGAATTGGGCACCGTAAAGCTTGCATGGTTTGGCGAATTTACACAGTTCACCAGTCTGGAGATGCATCGCAGTGAATAATAGCGACGCCAACAAGCTGAAAAATAAAGCGCTTGAAACAATTCGGCGCGAGAGATTGATTGATAAGGGAGATAATGTTTTGGTGGCGCTGTCAGGCGGCGCCGATTCGATGACTCTGCTGTTATTTTTAATTGAATATAAGGAAAGGCTGGGTATAAAAAGCCTCTCCGCAGCCCATATAAATCATTGTCTTCGAGGGCAGGAATCTTTTAGAGATCAAGAATTCGTAACAAAAGAATGTAAAAGGTTGGGCATGCCGCTTTTTATTCATTCTGTGGATGTCGCAGCACAAGCCGAAGAACAACGAGAGGGGCTTGAAGAAGCGGGACGGCGCATTCGATATAGCTTTTTGTCAGATAAGGCGGCAGAATTGAATGCTTGTATTGCAACCGCGCACACCTTGAGCGACAGCATTGAATCCCTTTTACTTAATATGGTTCGCGGCAGCGGGATGCGTGGATTGTGCGGCATTCCCCCGATGCGTGAAATCGTTTTAAACGGGAAAGGTATAAAGGTAATACGACCTCTTATCGACTGTACCCGAACAGAGGTTGAGGCTTATTGTCATACCAACGAAATAGATTATATAAATGATTCTACAAATTGGGATACTTCATTTACACGAAACCGAATTCGTGCCCGGGTTATTCCGGAATTAAAGGTCATCAATCCGAATGCCGAGGCGGCTTTTTCACGGCTTATGCGGAGTATCACCAAGGATATTAGGTTTATTGAGGATACAGCCGACGCTTTACTTGATGAAGCCGCAATTAATGACGGCTACGGCGGGTATAATGCAGCTTCGCTTTTCAGGTTGCCTCCCGCCATCCGTACCCGCGCATTGATTGCCGCTGTCAGGCGGGTTGATGCCGATACCTCACGCAGCTTAACCGAAAAAAAGATTTCTATCATGGAGAGTATTCTTGAAACAGGCGGTGCCCTTACACTCAGCGATAAATTTGAATACAGGGTATCACAGGGAAGGATGTTGATTTCTCCCTTGCCTCAAAAATCTGAATTGACTTCAGACAAAATCCCGATTGAGATAGGAATTTCCTGTTTATTTTATGGTAGAATATACAGACCGACACTTATAACCTTGGATTGTTTTAAAAAGCGCCAAAAAATTCACAAAAACTTATTTAAATATTCACTCAACTATGATAAGATATCAAATAGCCTCTATTTACGCAATCGCCGACCGGGTGATGCATTCAGACCGGCAGGGCGGGGAGTAAAGAAGACGCTTAAGAAATTATTTGGAGAAGAAAAAATTCCCGCAGGACTGCGTGATGAAATTCCCGTGGTTTGTGATGCTCTGGGGATTGTGCTTGTCGGCGGTTTGGGCTGCGATGAGAGGGTGCTTATCGATGAGTCCTGCAGACAGGTTTTGGTGCTTGAGAAAGAATGATAAAGGGGTTGTAAGGTTAATGGGTATGAATGAGGATGTCGGTGAAATCCTGATTCCAGCCGAGCAGATAGCTCAAATTGTTGAACGAATGGGTAAACAGATCAGCAAGGATTACCAAGGAAAAGACCTTATAATGATAAGCGTGCTAAAAGGTTCACTTATTTTTATGGCTGATTTGATGCGTGCAATTGATGTTCCGTGCTCGATTGATTTTCTATCAGTTACAAGCTACGGTGCAGGAACCTCAACCACAGGCGAGGTACGTATACTTAAAGACCTTGATATCTCGCTTGAAGGGAAGGATGTTCTGGTGGTCGAGGATATACTGGATTCAGGCATGACATTATCCTTTCTGCTGAAAAGCCTTCAGGCGCGGCATCCTA
>JAQUHC010000120.1 GCA_028683785.1 Oscillospiraceae bacterium | reverse complement strand
TGGAACCGCCCGAGTATTATCTGTTTCCCGGGCTTTTTTGTTGTTTCGGTGGCTGATACTAAATCCAACTATAACTATTCCATAATTATCGCTCATGGCGCGTTCTTCCTATACTAATTTAATTTATAAACATAGATAATATCCACGTCCGTTGTATATCTTCTTATTATGATATTTCTATATATTTATTTTAAATTAGTATTAGAATGGATTTAGTATGACTTTTGCGTCAGCCTGTTTTTCCCGTCAAAAAGCCCCCGCTCAATGCGGAGGCTATTAATACCAACCTTAAATTAAGTTTTTAATTAAAAATCAGTATTTGCTGTTATGCTCCGACCTTTTTTGCAAGGGCGGACTTTCTTCGGGCTGCTGTATTCTTGTGCATAAGTCCTTTAGCGACAGCCTGATCAATTCTCTTAACCGCTTCACGAACGACCAGTTCCTTATTTTCTGAACCGGATTCAACAGCAGCATTCGCTTTTTTAAGCTGGGTCTTCAGCTCGGAACGATTAGCCTGATTTTTCGCTGTTTTAACCGCAATTACCTTAACCCGCTTTTTTGAGGATTTAATATTGGGCATGGTCACACCTCCCTCGCTAAATTTAATCAGCAAAAGCTATATTATCATGTATTTGAAAAGAATGCAACTCTTTTTTTCCTGTTTTATTTAATATTTAATATTTTATTTAATATTTAATAACCCGGCTTGTCTCGGCGTTTTACGCCCCGGCAGGGTTAATCGAAATTGAATGATATTTACCCCCTAAGCCTCCCTCTGACGAGGGAGGGGGACCGCGAAGCGGTGGAAGGAGAGAATAGCACAATCCGTGATGAAACAGCAGAATTATGATAGGTATGCTTTCCTCGTGCTTTAAGGAAATTGTTGTTTCAATCAATTTGCGCGCGGTCTCTCCCTCAGTCGCCTGCGGGCGACAGCTCCCTCGTCAGAGGGAGCCGAAGGGCAGGGAAAAGATTAATAATTGCAGCCCTTGGCCAATGGTTGAGACAATAATAAAAGTGTGCTATTATTATCTCAAACCGGTTTAAATTAAGGGAGGCTGATAATATGTCGGAGTCGGCGCCTTTTTATAATGCTTTATTGAAATATGCCGCCAAGGGTCGGGCATCCTTTCACACGCCCGGGCATAAGGGCCACGCCGGACTGTTGGCCGGACTGGAGTCCCATGCTCTTGACCTGACCGAGCTTCCGGATACGGGCGACCTTTTTGGCGGCGGAGATGCTATCGAACAGGCAGAAAAGCTGGCTTCAGAAGTGTTTGGCTCCGGCCTGACCTTGTTTAGCAGCGGGGGATGTACCCTGTGTATACAAGCAATGTTGCTGCTGGGGGCAGGAGGAGGAGCGCGGGTTATATTTGCCCGCAATTGCCACCGAAGCGCGGTAAATGCCGCCGCAATACTGGGCATAACCCCTATATGGATTATGCCCACGGGTAATCAAGGACAGGTGACCGAAAAGGATATCGGGGACATATTAAAGGCGGAGACGGATATCAGCGCTGTTTATATAACAAGTCCGGATTATTACGGAAATCTGGCGGATATACCTGCTGTTTCCGCACTGTGCCGCGCTGCCGGAGTAAAGCTTTTGGTTGATAACGCGCATGGAAGTCATCTGGGCGCATTTGGGCTTCATCCGCTTGCTCTGGGGGCTGATATGACGGCCGACTCTTCGCATAAAACCCTTCCGGTGCTGACAGGGGGCGCAATGCTTCATATCGGGCGGGCGGGGGAGCCATGCCTTATCGACCGCCAAACCGCCAAGGCAGCCATGTCGGTGTTTGCCTCCACTTCGCCCTCGTTTAATATTTTGGCATCCCTTGACTTAGCGCGTGACTGGTGGCAGCGGGTGGGGATACAAGCGTACAGAATTACCGCCGAAACTGTAGCCGAACTGGAACGGTTGGCTTCACGACAGGGCATAGGCGTATTTTTGGGAAATCTGCGCGACCCGTCCCGCATTACTCTTGACACGGCTGCTCTTGGGGTAGAGGGGGAAACAGCGGCTGAATATTTTCGAGAGCAGGGCTGTGAGCCGGAATATTCGGATGAGCGGCATGTTGTGTTTATAATCACTCCGTTTAACACACCCGAAGAAATACAGCGACTCAAGGTTGCCGTTAAAGGGCTGACCGTCGCTTTCAGGCGGGGATTGTTTTGGCATACCGGTAAAAAGCGAACCCCGCCGGATTATGATCATGTATACTCCCTGCCCGAAGCCGCCATGTCTCCCCGTGAGGCACTGCTTGCTTGTTGTGAGACGGTGGATGCCGATAATGCGGTCGGGCGTATTGCCGCCCGGGCTGTTTGCCCCTGCCCCCCCGGAATTGCAGCCGTTGTACCGGGTGAAATTATCGACGCCCAAACAGCCGAAAAACTAAAACTTTGCGGCTTTAACAGGCTGGTTGTTTTGAAATAAAAAGAATGCATTTATGAAGAAATCCCGGCATAAACAGGGTAAATTGTTGAAAAGCGGCGCACACACAGGTGCGCCGCTACGTTGTAGAGGATAATTAAACAATTTAGGGATTCTATCAAAAAACAAATTGATTTTTCTATTATTTATAGGCATAAAATTTTAGTTGATGGCGTAGGGGAGGATTCTATATCCTCCCGAATATTTGAACGGGCGGATATGGAATCCGACGAAAACGGGCGGATATGGAATCCGCCCCTACTTGTTTTCGAGGCTGATTTATGTGTCAGCCTTAAAATTATGGATTTATGAAATGCTTATTTTAAATCGGTATTATTTGTCTTCAAACGACTTTTTTCTTTTCAATGCGGCAGCAATAAGTCCGCGAAAAAGCGGATGGGGGCGGTTGGGACGGGATTTGAATTCCGGATGAAACTGACATCCCACAAAAAACGGATGCTCCAAAATTTCAACCATCTCTACAATATGCTTGTCCGGCGAAATTCCCGCCATAATCATACCGCTTTTTTCAAATTCATCGCGATATTCGTTATTAAATTCATAACGGTGACGGTGGCGTTCATAAATAAGCTCCTCTTCATAAAGCTGATACGCTTTTGAGCGTATATCCAGCACACAGGGATATTTGCCCAGTCTCATGGTGCCGCCCCGCTGACGGGCGTTCAGCTGGTCGGGCATCAGGTCGATAACCGCGTGGGTGGTTGTCGGCTCGATTTCACAGGAGTTTGCATCGGTGTACCCAAGAACATTTTTGGCGTATTCTATAACTGCCAGATGCATACCAAGGCAAATCCCGAAATAGGGTATGCGGTTTTCGCGGGCATATTGTGCCGCCGCCAGCTTGCCCTCAATTCCCCTGCTACCAAAACCGCCGGGCACCACTATACCGTCCGCATCGTGTAATTTTTCATCGGCATTTTCCAATGTCAA
The DNA here is from genome assembly GCA_028683785.1 of Oscillospiraceae bacterium. Taxonomy (GTDB): domain Bacteria; phylum Bacillota; class Clostridia; order Oscillospirales; family Acutalibacteraceae; genus Avimonas. Next base: position 3,204 of record JAQUHC010000120.1, on the reverse strand, counting down.
CTCTTCCGAGTCTATCCATCGTATATCAACCGCGCAATCACTTGTGATCCCGCCATGTTTGAGGGCTTCAACCAAGCTGAGGTATGCATCGCGGAGCGCGATATACTTGCCCACAAGGGCAATTGTTACCTTCTCGGACGGATGGCGCAATGTTTCAACCATTGCAGACCATTCACTGAGGTCAAGATTATCCTCACTGAGTCCGAAATGGCGGCAGACTATATGTGCAAGACCTTCCTTTTCAAGAAGCAACGGAACTTCATATAAAAGCGGAACATCCTCGTTTGCAATAACGCAATCTCTTTTTACATTGCAAAACAGGGCAATCTTATCCTTTAATTCCTCAGGTATGGGGCGTTCCGAGCGGCAAACAATAACATCCGGCTGAATTCCCAGCGACAAAAGCTCCTTGACCGAGTGCTGTGTCGGCTTTGTCTTCAACTCCTGGGATGCCGCGATATACGGCACAAGGGTTACATGCACAAAAAGACAGTTTGACCTGCCGTGCTCCACGCTGAACTGGCGAATGGCTTCCAGGAAAGGCAGCCCCTCGATATCCCCGACCGTTCCGCCGATTTCGATAATATGTACATCATATTTATCGGATTCAAGTGCTATGCGGCGCTTGATTTCATCCGTAATATGGGGAATAACCTGTACCGTTCCGCCGTTATAGTCCCCCTGCCGCTCCTTTTGCAGCACATTCCAGTACACCTTACCCGAGGTTACCGAGCTGTTTTGAGACAGGCTTATATCAATAAAGCGCTCATAATGCCCCAAATCAAGGTCGGTTTCGGCTCCGTCATCGGTTACAAAGACCTCTCCGTGCTGTGTCGGATTCATTGTTCCGGGGTCTATGTTGAGATAGGGGTCCAGCTTCTTTACCGAGACGGTGTAGCCGCGACATTTTAAAAGCCGCCCGAGTGATGCTGCCGTAATACCCTTACCAAGTCCTGATACAACGCCTCCGGTTACAAATAAATATTTTGCTGCCATTTAATTGCACCCTCCAATTTTATTTAAAAACCTATCGTACAGAAATACCCTGTGCGGTAAGAAATTCTTTCAACTGTCTTATATCAACCTCATGAAAGTGGAAGAGTGAGGCTGCCAAAACCGCATCAGCCTTACCCTTGATTATCGCATCGGCGAAATGCTGCATATTACCCGCGCCACCCGACGCTATAACAGGTATGCCTACCTTTTGGGCTACGGCGGCGGTAAGCTCAATATCATAACCCTCTTTTGTTCCGTCCCGGTCCAAACTGGTCAGCAGTATTTCACCCGCGCCCAGCTCCTCTACCCGGGTTGCCCATTCAAGCACATCCAGACCGGTATTAACCTGCCCGCCGCTTTTGTATACATCCCAGCCTGAACCGTCCCGGCGACTGCCGGCATCTATAGCCACCACAACACGCTGACTTCCGAACTCTGCTGCCGCTTCGGAAATAAGCTCAGGTGAATCGATTGCCGCCGTATTAATAGACGCCTTGTCGGCACCGCTTGAAAGAATCCGGCGAAAATCCTCAACACTACATATGCCTCCTCCTACCGTAAACGGAATGGTCAGCTGCTTTGCCACCTGTGCCGCAAGTTCCACAACGGTTGACCTTCCTTGGTTGGAGGCGGTAATATCCAAAAAAGCAATCTCATCGGCTCCTGCTTTTGAATAGGCCGCCGCCGCTTCCAACGGGTCACCTGCATCCCGCATCCCGACAAAGTTTACGCCTTTTACAACTCGACCGTCTTTTATATCCAAACAGGGAATAATTCGCTTTGCATTCATCAGGCTGTACCCCTCTCTATAGCCATTATTTAAAATAAACTATTTTCATATTTTAACATACTACAATAAACTCGGTCAAGACTTGCAATATGTATTGATAAAATATTTTTTGTTTCTTATATTGTGACATATATGCACAACAATTGACGAATATGGTCGAAGCTGGTATCATGGCCGTAATATCTATTAATAGTAAATGTTAGTATTTAAAAGTAGGGATGTGCATATCGCTATGCAGAAAGTAAAATTGCTTTATTTTCTGGCTTCTTTCATCATCCTTTTCCTCTTTACAGACAGGCCAATCGCCGCCCAAATAAATATTAAGTCCAATGATTTGTTGTCATTTGATACAGCAGATTGGGTGTCTTTAGATGCAGCCATGGGGCATCAGCGGTCACAGGCAACCATCAGGCTATCGGATGGGGCGCTTATATTCGATAATACCAACGGGCTTTGGCCCGGTATGGAGTATAATATAAAAGACGGACACTGTTTTAATGTCGAACGCGATTTGCTTACTTATGATTTTACCCCGGGAAAGAGAACCAGAATTTGCATTTTGTTTTATGACAGGGCAGGTATAAAACAAATCGTCAACATCTCCCCCGCTGTCGAGGGAGTAATAATTGAGGAGGGGGAGATCTGCCCAACCAACATCCCTGTTTCGGGCGAACTCTCTCTAAAAGGCTTGGAAAACCTCCCTGCCGGCGGTGGTCCGACTAAAAATATCAATGAATACACAGATGAAAACGGAAACATACAAATAGCGGGAGTACGCATATACATAATAACAAGCTTGGAAGGCACCGTTCAAATGAGAAGGCTGGCTATTTACGCGGCTGATAATAAAACAACAACGCAATCATCCTCATCTCCCATAACCGCATCATTATCCACCGCAACCAAGGATTCATCCGATGTAACCGCCGATTTTACCACCTCAGACAGCCTTGCAACCCAAACCGCAATTGCCCCTAAATCAGTCACCGCCAAACAAACCGCATCATCTTCTCGGGCAACATCAATTCAAGAAACTTTATCTGCCCAAACGACCCAAAGCGGAGCCTTGGTATCCGCCTGTCTATTATCCAAATCCGACGACCTTCCGCTCGAAAAGCCGTCGGAATTGTTTATAAACACCGGGTCGAGCGGAATACTCAACCGCGTGGCGGATAAATATCTTCCGTTTATACTACTTATATTAAGTATAGCCTTGATTGTCTTCACGATTTATTCGTATAGGAAATCATACTAAATCCATTCTAAAACATTCCAGAATAGAGCGATGCGTGGGGCTGACGCACAATGTCAAATTGTGTTCAGCCCCTAAAATTATGCCTGACGAAGAAAACACGAGCCTAAACACCAAAAAATGTTGAAAATAGGCGCACTTAAACAAGAGCTAAGCCCTTTTTGTT
>JAQUHC010000119.1 GCA_028683785.1 Oscillospiraceae bacterium | reverse complement strand
ATCTGCAAGCTGGCCGGATTTCGACCTTTCAACCTATAATAAAGATTATTTAAAGCTGTATAACGACAAGGATAAACCTTTGTTTAATCGCGCGCTTAACGGGGCGTTTGCCTGCGGCTCCACCATGAAGCCGGGGGTCGCTTTAGCGGGGGTCAACGAGGGGCTGATATCCGGAAGCTCAACCCCGATATTTTGCAACCGAAAGTATTCATTTTATGCCAGCAGCAACTATGTACCCTCTTGTATGGGGTATCACAGCAGAATTAATACAGTGGATGCACTTGCCGAATCCTGCAATGTGTTTTTCTATGATCTCGGGCGCCGTCTGGGTATTAACAAAATGAATGAATACTCCAAGCTGTTTGGCTTGGGTCAAAAAACCGGTATTGAAATAGGTGAAGCATCAGGTATATTGGCCGGCCCGGCATACAGAAAATCAATCGGATTGGTCTGGAATCCCGGTGATACCTGTGCTGCTGCCATCGGTCAGTCCGACAATATGTTTACCCCCATTCAACTCGCTGCTTACGCAATGACAATAGCAAATGATGGGGTGCGTTATGAGACCCATCTTGTTAAAAGTGTGCGGAGTTATGACGGAAATGAAACACCTGTCAAGCCCAAGATCGCGGCAACCGTCAAGCTGTCAAAGGAGGCTGTCAATACCGTGAGAGAGGGTATGGTTAAAGCGACTAAATATCCCAGCGGTACGGCGCGCGGGGCTTTTTCTAATGCTCCATATTCTGTGGCAGCCAAAACAGGTACCGCCCAGCCCGGCAATGACAACCGCTCCGACCACGGCGTTTTTATTGCCTATGCTCCGGTTGAAGACCCCGAAGTGGCAATAGCGGTTGTTCTTGAAAACGGAACCTCCCGCCCTTCAACCATGCTTGCACGCAAGGTTTTAGACGCTTATTTTAATTCAAAAGATGAGGGCTCCGCGCCCACCCCGCAGGGTGAGCTGCTTCCCTGATACAATCATATGTTGCAGTATTAATATTACTATTCCGGATTGGTATGGAGGCGTTTTTGAATAATACGGAATAATAATCCAATACTCTGCATAGAAATTGTATGAGAGGCGGGAATGACATGGAGGGTGCCGTTCGCAAAGCAATATTAAAGCCGGATGAATCTAAAAATGAGGTAATTGCCGCAATACGGGAGGTCTGTTTAAAACTGCAAAGTGCAAATACCAGATTTGAAATGGAGCGGGACAGCGATTTGATTGAATCAAGTATTTATGAAATTGAGTCCCTGCGTGCACAGTACAGATACTTGCTGCGTATTGCACGGGAACAGGGAATAAAAGGTGGCTTGTTTCCTGCCGTATGTTCTGATGAACAAAAGAATAAATGATAGTATAAGTGACCGTCCAAGGAGAGGATTGATTTAAAATGAGCCTGTGGCAACAGATTTTATTTTACGGATTAGGTACAGGGGTTTCAATTGCGGTATTGATATTATTATTTAAAACCAAAAGACCGATACGCTCCTTTCTCGGTTCGGGCACTCAGGGTATATGTGCACTTGCAGCCGTAAATGTTGCCGGTGCGTTTACAGGGGTTTCCCTCGGACTTAATTTTATCTCCGGCTTTTTCTGCGTAGTCCTCGGTATACCCGGGGTTATATCCCTTCTTGTGATAAAAACTGTTATGAATATTTAATATTCTAATACTAATTTAATTTATAAACATAGATAATATCCAAGTCCGTTGAATATCTTCTTATTATGATATTTCTATATATTTATTTTAAATTAGTATCAGCAAGCCGCTGTATATGCGTTCGCCTATGTAAACGCATATACAGCGGCTGTTTTTTATAATCCCCTAAAAGAGCCCTGCCCAAGAATAGGCTTGATTACTTGGAAAATTATGTTATACTAAATACATTCTAAAACATTCCAGAATAGAGCGATGCGTTCCTAATACTAATTTAAATTAAATTAGTATAGGAAGAACGCGCCATGAGCAATAATTATGGAATAGTTATAGTTGGATTTAGTATTATACTAAATAATAATATGTATATAACCCTGAAAGGAGATGTATTATGAATAAAAAGCCGTTCTGGCGGCGGGTCAACCGCGGTTTGGTTGTTTCCATTGTATTGTTGTGTATTTTGTTTATTTATGTGGTGACAACACAAGTTATGTTGATGTTAGAAAAAAGGGAGATTACCGGCCTTGTCAACGATGTCCGTGAATTGATGGAAAGCACCACCGTGCTTAGCGATAAACAGGTGGAAAGCTTAAAATCGGAGAGCTCGTTGCTTGCCGAACAAAACAGGATTAAAGGGGAATTATCAAAAATATTTGTAAAGGATTCAAAATATTTTGAAAATGCGGTTTCTAATTTCACAGATAACATAAAACAGCAAACAGAAGGTATTCAGCGCGTTACCCAAAGAGACGATGGCAGAAAAGTTGATGATTCAATATCTATTGTCCAGGACAAAGCACATGCTTATTATCAATACTTATACAATATAAACGGTGAATATTCGGAAGTTACCTCCGAAAAAATAATAAAGGTAGAAGATGCGGAGCAGATGCTCTATTTGGATATCAGCTTTAAAAAGGTAAACGGTGAATGGAAGATTTACAGCATAGTTAATGCTTCATGGAGCTCGATAGACCAAAGAATACGGAGGGATGGCTGAATGCAGGATGTACTGGTTTTAGAAAATGTATATAAATCCTTCGGTAAACGTACTATTATTGATAATGTATCCCTTACCGTTAAAGAGGGGGAGCTTTTCGGATTTCTCGGCCCAAACGGAGCGGGCAAGACTACCACCATCAAGATGATTCTCGGCCTTTTGTCGATTGACAGCGGGCGGATTTCAATTCTGGGCAATGATATTGAAAATGATTTTGAAGCTGCTATGCAAAATATAAGCGGTATTGTAGAAAATCCGGATATGTACCAATACCTTTCCGGCTATGATAATCTTCGTATTCATGCAAGGGCTTGCGGTGCCCCAAAGGAGCGCATTGATGAGGTTGCCCACATGGTGGGTATGCAGATGCGCATAAAGGATAAATTCAAGAGCTATTCCCTCGGCATGAAGCAGCGACTGGGCGTGGCGCAGGCGCTTCTTCACAATCCGAAAATCATGATACTGGACGAACCCACAAACGGACTTGACCCTGCAGGAATAAAAGAGGTTCGTGAATTGCTTAGATACCTTGCCCACACCCAGGGTATGGCGGTGTTTGTATCCAGCCATATATTACAGGAGATGCAGCAGATGTGCGATACAGTCTGCATCATAAACAACGGTAAAATTTTAAGGGTGGGTACGGTTGATGAACTGACAAAAAACAGCAACGCCGGACTGTATCGTTATAAGCTGCGCCCAATGGAAAATGCTCTGTCATTTATTCAGCAGAATATACCCGATAAGATTGTCGCTGTAACCGATGAATATATCGATCTCCATTTAAATGAAGATGAGATTGACACGATAAACCGCCGCCTAATGGATAATAATCTGGTTATCTACGGGCTGAATGCGGTTGAAATTTCGCTTGAGCAAAGCTACATGGAAATTACGGGAGGGGGTAATGTCATTGTTTAACGGCGCGGTATTGTTTAAAAATGAGCGGTTGAAGATGTATAAAAAGTCGTCAACATGGGTTCTCATGTGTATAATATTGCTGTTGGTCGCGTTAATGGTCATTTTTTCAAACTTATCTCAATACAGTATGAAAGTCTACCAAGAAGAATGGCAAGAACAGTATAAAAGGCTTTTAGCAGACGCAAAAAATCAATTAGGTACAAATCCGGAAGACCCTTATAATAATAAAATGTCCGACACTCTCAGCTATCTTCTTGAACATGATATAAATCCGTATGACTGGAGAACCGATGCTGTTGACGATTATTTCAGCTTAAAACATAATATTTATGGACAAAATTCTTATGGCATAAGAAAACCCGGCGAAATTATTGATCAGGATTTTAATGATTTTTATCTCGAAAAACCGGCTGAAGCTGATATCGACCCGGCTAGGTTGCAAGAGCGTATGGATAAGTTATGGGCTATTATTACAAAAAACGATTGGAAGTCATACATAGGAATGAAGATCGATGATCTGAAAAGCGATTACGGCCAATCAGAGAATAAGGGAGAACGGGATGTCGAGATTGAAATTTATGAGTTGTATTTAGAAAAAAATATTGTTCCGATATCCGAGGTAACACATTATTATAGCGGCTTTGATCAACCCGAGCTCATGTGGAAAAGTAAGCAGATTCAGCTGATACGCGAAAGTAAGTTGAACCTGCTCCAAGGTGAAGACCAATCCGGTGCCATGTATACCCGAACCCAGCTGAAAAATTTTGAGAATGATATCAAAATCGCACAAGAGAGGTTAAGTACAAATTCGCCACCCGTTACCTCTGATTCCTTTTTGGGTATGTTGGAACAGTCGGATTCCTCATTGGGATTAATTACGATCTTGATGGTGGTATATTCCGCCAATCTTTTTGCATCGGAGTACGGTAGCGGTACAATTAAGATGCTGCTTATTACGCCGCACAAGCGCAACAAAATTTTCCGGGCAAAATTAGGATTATTGCTTGAGATGTCGCTTATATCCATGGGGATTGTGTTTATTATTTCGTTCATTATCAACGCAGCATTCACCGGATTTAAGGGAATCGGCGCAATGCAGATTTTATATGTGTTCGGGAATATGATAAGGCTTCCCTATCTGCTATATATTTTTGTGCGTTATCTCATCCTTATGCTGCCTGTAATCGCATATAGCTCCCTTGCCTTGGTTTTGTCTGTTATAACACGAAAAAGCGCTGTTTCAATAACGGTAACCCTGCTTCTTCTGTTCACCAGCGACCTATTCGTAATGCTGATGACATTACCGAACGGCGGCACGGCTGTACCGGGCGCCAAATTTCTGATTTTTGCAAACACTTCGCTGCAATATTATCTGCCTTCAGCCCAATCAGCATACGGAGGTATGTATTACTTTACAGTTGATGAAACAATGACACTCGGTTTTTCGGTTACAGTCCTGCTGGTCCATATTATATGTTTCCTCTGGACTGCACATGACGACTTCTGCCGGAGGGATGTAAAGTAAAGTATATACTAATTTAATTAATAAACATAGATAATATCCAAGGCTATTTATATAGGGGCTGTTGCAAAACGAAAGTTGAGCAACAGCCCCATCTTCTTAAATTAGTATAAGCCCTCTTTTTCATAATATGCCAGAAGCAGTCTCACCACCCTGTCGTAGCTAAGCACCCCGTCATCCACACCCTGTGATTGTATGAAGTTGTCATTCACCCGGTTGGATATTTTCTGAACCTCACCCTTGAATGAATCCCAGTATTCAGTGCGTGCTTCGATATCCCGAATAACGCCATCAGTGCAATAAGTGCGTGTTTCAGCCCACATATCAGCATCATATGAATAAAGGGCATTGCTGCAAAAAATATACGCCATGAGGTACCCCGAATAACGGTAATCGGGGGATGGATTTACAAAGCATGAAAGGCAGGCAAAAAAGTTGCATTCATCCTCTCTTGCAAAACCGCGTGTATGGGCAAGTTCATGTGCCGATGTAGCCGGTATTGCGCTGTCCGGCTGATCGATGTTTACATTGGCTTCAACAAAAAAAGGAAAATACATACCGCTTATTCCGGTGTAGGACCATTTGTAAGAAAGCTGCGCCGGTTTTGTGCGGTTGACCGATCCCCATAAAAAGGGGTATCTGTTATCCAATATTTTATAACCGTCTCCCGCTTGAGCCAGCGTTTTTAAAAGTCCGTTTGAAAGCACTGTATTGCCGTTTTCATCCTCTTTCAGAGTTGCGCGTTCCGAGGAGGCGCTTTTTGCTAAATCTATGCAAAAGCTTTGCAGCAAATCGGCGGATTTAGGAGACATATCAAGATGCATCAGGGTGGATACCGGCAGACGGTAATAATTAGCGCCATGCAGTAACATATAAAGAAGCAGGGTAAACGACATTACCCATCCTACTGCTCTTGCCGCCCGCCCGGCAGTCTTGAGCCTGCTTTCCGAACGAATCATGAGGATTATAAAGAATACAAGCAGTACCATCATACTTATGGGTATCAGCAATAAGGAAAGTTCGGTGATTGAAATCGGAATAAGTGATGTAATAATCGCTATCGGAAAAGATATTATGCGGAATAAAAACCGAGAAAAAACAGTTTCTGTAAACCGGGGGAGGTGCGGCAGCACCTTATACAGAATTATTGCCGCGAGTGCAGGGATCAAAAAGTAAAAGCGCCGCAATACTCGCAGCGCAGACTTTAGCAATACGCACACTTTAGTTTTCATTGTATATCAAAGCCTTTCAATGTGTTTATTGGCTAAATGGATTGTTGACACTATTTTATAATTTTATTTGTGAATTCCAAATCGCACTGCATGGGTTTGGGCAGAGCAAGTGAGTATAGGTCAGAGGCGCGGCATTCAATATTGAAAACTCTTTTTGAATATTCGTCAAGGGAATCAAATCTGGAAGCACGCTATACAACCGGCAGCTTTACGCTCTTTGCCTCCCGTAAAATTTCGATGCCCATGTCATTTGTACCAAGCACGCGTATATATGGAGGTT
>JAQUHC010000007.1 GCA_028683785.1 Oscillospiraceae bacterium | reverse complement strand
ACGCCGTGCAAGAGGATTTCGCACCATTGAGGGTTATATATCCGCTATTTTTCTTGCTGTGGGGAAACTCAAACTTTCCTGTCCTACTCTTTTTGCGTAACTTTTCACGGAAAGAAGAAAAGAACCCTAATCGGGGCGACTATTGACATGACCTGCTATTTGGGTTATACTGTTTCGAGGGTAAAATTGGCTTATATTTTAGAAATATAAGCCTTATTTCATAGGCAGGATTCAGTTGCAACCAATCGTTATAACATTCAGTTATGTGACTATAAAGGAAGTATATAATGTCTGCAATTTGGATTTTTAATCACGATGCAATGACGCCATATAACGGGACACTGACCAGACATTACTCGTTTGCAAAACTCTTTCTGGATCAGGGCCACGATATTACAATTTTCACTGCAAGCGTGGTTCATAATACCCAAAAAAATATAATTGAAGATAAAAGCCTTTTTAAGGAAGAGACGGTTGACGGAGTGCGTTTTGTTTATGTCAAGACCTATCCTTACAAGGATAACGGTCTCACGCGCATCCGAAACATGTTGGCATTTTATTTTAATTTGAAGCGTACAGCCCGCCGTTTCGCCAAACCGGACATTATCTACGCCTCCTCCCCCCAGATATTGTCCCTTTTAGCCGGTATTAAAACGGCAAAAAGGTTAAAACTGCCCTGTGTATGCGAGGTCAGGGACCTCTGGCCTGAGTCTATTGTGGAATATAACGGCACCTCCGGGCACAATCCAATCATCATGATGCTTTACGCGTTGGAACGGAAAATATACCACCGGGCCAACGCCATAATATTTACAATGGAAGGGATGTACGATTACATTGTAAATAAAAATTGGGACAGGCTGGTTGACAAAAACAAGTGCCATTATATCAACAACGGCGTTGATATAGCCGAGTTTAACTCATCTATTACCGAGCATGTGATTGACGACCCCGACCTTACCCAACCCGATACATTTAAGGTTATTTATTGCGGCAGTGTCCGCACCGCCAACAGTATAGACCTATTGGTGGATTGCGCTGCCGAGCTGCAAAAACGTGATAACGCCCGAAACATCAGAATATTTGTATACGGGGACGGCCCGCACAGGAGCATACTGGAGCAAAGATGCATTGATGAAAACATCAACAATATAAAGTTCAAGGGCTTTGTAGAGAAAAAATATATCCCGTATATTCTGTCAAAAAGCAATCTCAATGTGTTGAATTACCGACAATCATCCACCCAAAAATACGGGAACAGTTCAAACAAGCTGTTTGAATACCTCGCCGCCGGTCATCCGGTTTTGGCAAACATCGATGAAGGCAGATACCCCATAATTTCAAAGCATGAGTGCGGGCTGGTGTTGAAAGAACGCTCCCCTGAGTCTTATGCGGATGCGGTTCAATATTTTTCTCAGTTGGATGATGAAAAGTATTTAAAATATTGTGAAAATGCTGTCAACACCGCCAAAATGTTTGACATACCTGTTTTGGCGGCCAAGCTCGAGGAGGTCCTCAGCTCCTGTATCGCCGAGTTTTCGTCTCAGAAGTGAAGGAAAAGTGATATAAATGAAAAAGGTTCTTATTGTATTCGGCACCCGGCCGGAGGCCATAAAAATGTGCCCGATAGTGTCGCAGCTGAAACGGCGGAGCGATATTAATTGTGTTGTGTGTGTTACCGGGCAGCACCGCCAAATGCTCAAGCAGGTTTTGGATTGCTTTCAGGTTGTCCCCGACTATGACCTGCAAATAATGAAATCCGGGCAGACCCTTTCGGATATCACAGCACGGGTTATGAGCGGGATGGAAGAGGTGCTGAAACGCGAAAAGCCGAGCATTGTTTTGGTTCACGGGGACACCTCCACCACCTTTGCTACCGCGTTGAGCGCCTTCTATCAACAAATTCCCATAGGGCATGTGGAAGCCGGTCTTCGCACATACGATATTTATTCGCCCTATCCGGAGGAATTCAACCGCAGGGCGGTATCGATTATTACCGCGATGCATTTTGCACCAACCGAGCATTCCAGGCAAAATCTGTTATCAGAGAAAATCCCCGAAAAGGATATTTATGTCACCGGAAATACCGCCATAGATGCCCTTAGAATTACGGTCAGACCTGACTATACCCATGAGATGCTGGAATGGGCAAAGGGCAGCCGCCTTATTATGATGACCGCGCATCGCCGCGAAAATCTGGGGCAGCCGCTGAGAGCCATGTTTCGCGCCATCTGCCGTCTCGCGCAGGATTTCCCGGATGTAAAGGTTATATATCCGGTTCACCTCAACCCTGAGGTACGTAAGGCAGCAGATGAGGTTTTGGCAAATCATGACCGTATCAGGCTTATCGAGCCGTTGGATGTTCTCGACTTCCATAATTTTATGGCACATGCCTATATTATGATGACCGATAGCGGAGGGATACAGGAAGAAGCGCCTTTCTTGGGCAAGCCTGTTTTGGTTATGAGAAATACCACCGAACGCCCCGAAGGAATTACTGCCGGAACCCTCAAGATGGTGGGGACAGATGAGGAAGAAATATATAATCAGGCAAGCCGCCTGCTTGAGGATAAGGATGAATATAACAGGATGAGCACAGCCGTCAATCCTTACGGCGACGGATATGCAAGCGAACGGATTATCGAATACATCTTAAACAGAGAAGATATTATCTGATACTAATCTCAAATAAAAGCGACGATAAAATTATCGTTCAGAACGCGTTCTTCCTATACTAATTTAATTTAAATTAGTATAGGAACGCATCACTCCATTTTATCGGCTTTTATTTGAGATTAGTATGACCCCTAAGCGTCCCCTACTTTTATCCGAAAGGAAATTGTTTATGAAGGTCAATATAGTTGGAATGGGTTACATCGGTCTGCCCACCGCGCTCAGTATGGCGGCAGGTGGTATTAATATTACAGGAACCGATAAAAATAAAGCTCTGCTGGACACCCTGAGGGCGGGCAGGCTTACATTTAAAGAGAAAGGAATGCCCGAGCTTTTCAAATCCGCTCAAGACTCCGGAAATCTTTCTCTGTCCGATTGCTGTGTTGAAGCAGATATATATATTGTTGCGGTTCCCACCCCCTATCACAAAATCAGCAAAAAGATTGACGCGTCTTATGTGGCAGGGGCAGTAAACGATATTGTTAAGGTCGCGCCCAAAGGAGCAATCATCGCGGTGGAATCCACCATCCCTCCCGGAACAATGGAGCGGGATGTGTTGCCGATTATCAAAGAAAAGGGGCTTGTGCGCGGGGTTGATATCCATCTTGCCCATGTTCCCGAGAGGATAATCCCGGGCAATATGGTGTATGAGTTGCAGCATAACGCCAGAACAATCGGGGTTGATGATGAGGCGGTGGGAGAAAAGCTGATTTCGGTTTACCGAAGCTTTAACAAGGGAACCATGACGATTACCGACATTAAGACAGCCGAGATGACAAAGGTGGTTGAAAACACCTACCGTGATGTGAATATAGCCTTTGCAAACGAGCTTGCCCGTATCTGTGCCCGGGACGGAATGGATGTTCGTGAGGTAATAAAGATTGCCAACATGCATCCGCGGGTTAATATTTTGTCTCCCGGCCCTGGGGTAGGCGGCCACTGCATTTCTGTGGACCCGTGGTTTTTAATCGGCGAATATCCCGAAATGACCCCGCTGATTTCGTCCGCCCGCAAGGTTAATGACGCCATGCCCTCGTTTGTTCTGGAACGAGTCAGCGCCCTGATGAAAGAAAACGGTATTACCGACCTGTCTCAGGTTGGATTTTACGGTCTCACCTATAAGGAAAATGTAGATGACACCCGCGAAAGCCCGACTTTACAGCTTATAGAGCATCTTGAAAATAACCTGGTGTTCAATATACGCAGCTATGACCCCATGGTAACCCACAAGGTGACAGACGGGCAGGTAATGGATTTTGATGAATTTTTATCGTCCAGCCGTTTGGTAGTGATCATGGTTGCACATGATCATATTAAGGAAAACGAGAAGCGGCTGGAAGATAAGCTTGTGTATGATACACGCTCCTGCCTGAAAAATATAAAGACTTACCAACTGTAAAGCGGGAAATATTTCATGCATTCAGCGAAAGGATGATTTATGTATGAATAAGCCGATAAAGGCTCTGGTTTTGGCTGCGGATTATTCTCATCCCGACGGCAGGATAAAGCTGCATTATATTCATATGCGTAATATCTACTATGTAAAGCACGGAATTGATGTTACGGTTATAAATTTCAGAGCCGATAAAGCATACAGCTTGGACGGAATACCTGTTATCACCTATAAAGATTATCAGGCAGACAAAAAGCAATATGATGTTCTCATCTGTCATGCCCCCAATATAAGAAATCACTATCGTTTCTTAAAGAAACACCAAAAGAGATTTAAAAATATTATTTTTGTATTTCACGGGCATGAGGTTTTGAGGTTAAACGCCACCTATCCCAAACCCTTTCCTTTCATGAAAGGTGCCTCCGGAATAAGGCGGGCTGCAAGAGACGCTTATGATAGCCTCAAGCTGCGGCTTTGGAGAAATTATCTGCCGAAGCTTGCCCCAAAAAGCCGCTTTATTTTTGTCAGCGGATGGATAAAGCGTGAATTTTTCCGAAATACCGGACTTACTCCCCAAAGCCTTATGAATAACGGCATCATAATAAGCAATGCCGTCGGTGCTGTTTTTGAAAATCAAAGCTATGATGCGAATATAAAAAAAGAATATGATTTTTTTACCCTCAGAAGTGATATGGACCTGTCTAAATACGGGGTAGACATAGTAAACAGTCTTGCGCTCAGCAATCCCGATTTGAAATTCTTACTTGTCGGCAAGGGTAACTTTTTCTCCCATATAGCCAAAGCCGACAATTTGACTTGGTTAGAGGGCGCGCTGCCACATGAAAAAATAGTGGAAATGCTTGACAAATGCAGCTGTGGATTGATGCCGACCCGCCAGGACACACAGGGACTGATGGGGTGTGAGTTTGCCGCCTACGGAATCCCGCTGATAACCTCTGATATTGATGTGTGCAGAGAGGTTTTTGATGGGATGGAGAATGTCGCTCTGATATCCAATTCGGACACAGCGCAAGACCTGAAACCCATGCTGGACAAGCTGACAGCAGGTGTGCCGTACAAAAAGGATACCAGATACTTTGCAGAAAACACGGTTATGAAGGAAATCGACCTGATCAAGGAGATTGTGGTCGGGTAACATAAAGAGCGACGCTTTCGGAGGATTACAATGAAAAACCGGCTTACCGATGTAACAAAAAAATACCAACCATTTATTTACACCACCCCTTTTATGCTGACCGTATTAATGCTTAACCTGCATTTTATGTTGGGCTCTTTGTATAATCCCAACATAATATACACAGCGTTGAATGTTTTGACAGCTTTTATATGCTTTATTTGGGCGGCTTATTCTGTTTTAAGGCTATGGATAGATGTCGGCAGTTATCGCCGTCAACTTATCAGGATTATCCCGGTAATTTTGTTTTTTACCATCTGCTATTTGATTGCCTTTGCCCGCTACGGATTATATTCGGGCCTGTTTCGGCAGGCAAAAGCTTTTATCCTTTATGCTCCGACCGCTATTCTGGTTGGCGGACTGCTGGGGGTTGGTCGAAAAGAAACAGATTTTTTTGACAATGCCGAATGGTTTGCGGTATTCTCGTTTCCGGTTGCACTTAACTATGTCACCATGCTGTTTACCGATACCAGCCCCTACACAAACGGCGGTATAGGGATTGCGGATTATATGCATCTTTCATATGCGTATATGCCCCTGCTTTTTGTGCTTGCAATCCAAATAGTCAGAGGAAAAACGACTTTCTTATGGATCGAGGGGCAGAAAAAAGCATTTATAGTCCGAACGGTTTTAATTATTCTGATATGGATGCTTATTTTGGGCTGTGCGACCCGCGGTACGATATTTTGTATTTTAATATTTTTTGTATTATTGGTTTTTTATATGCTGTATTCAGCCCACTTCAATAAAATAAACTTTAGAAGATTGGTTTTGGTATTCGGGATAATCATCGTGCAATTTGCCGCTTTCACCTATGTTTTTACCCCAAAAGGCCTTGCGAGGCTGGAAAGGGTAAACCATTTTACCGAATCGCTTAAGAGCGGGGAGGTTGAAACGGCCAAGGATTCACCCAGTGTCAATGAATTTGGTCTGGATAATCTTGTGAACAGCCTTTCCCCCACCTATGCAGTCGATCTGGAAAATTCGGGGATAGATTATAAAACCAAGGACGACGCATGGATTATCGGCCATACCATCAAAGACAGGGTTACTATTTATACTCTGGCGTGGAAAGAAGCGTTGAAGCACCCGTTTACCGGGATGGGACCGTTTGGTTTTATTGCGAAGTACGGAAATTATCCGCATAATTTTGCTCTGGAGCTGTTCACTGATCTGGGCTTTATTATGGGATCAGCTGTTCTCATTTTTATTGTTCTGTGCTTTATCAAGTTGGTCGGCTACTGTAAAAGGGACTCGGATATGGGCTATATGCTGGTGCTTTTATGCGGGTATGTCGGCTACCTTATGATAAGCGGCACCGTTTGGAACCAGCCGATATTGTCGCTCGGGATTGCATACAGTTTGTGTTATACCCCATCTAAAAGGACAACACCGGCAAATGAATGAGATGAAAGAGGTGGGTCTTGGTTGACGCTTCTCTATATTACCTTTATTGATTTTAATAACAGTACATCCGGCTCAGGCGTCCGCCCGCAAAAAATGTATGCGGCATTTAATGAACTGGGTCTGGAAATAAAGCTGCTTCAAGGGCAGCAGAACCGCCGCGCAGAAAGAAGAATAAAAGTCGGGGATATATTGGGATGGCTTGATGACAACCGTCCCGATATTTGTTATATCGAACCCCCCTCAGGCCCTTTTTTTAACAGTATTGACCATAAACTACTGAAAAAATTAAAAGCCATGAATATACCCATCGGGCTTTTTTATCGGGATATGTATTGGAAGTTTGGGCTGGGAAGCCCGGAAAAAGGATTGGGCGCGCGGATTAAGGGACTGATTATAAAAATGATGCACAAGCGGGACTGGCGTATTTTTATGAAAACCCTGAGCATTATATATTTTACCACCCTGTCAATGGCGGATATGCTTCCCGTCTCCATCCCCGCCAAAGCCTTGCCCCCCGGCTGCTTTAATGCCGCCTCTCCCCGGAAATCCGATACCGTGCAGGTGCCCACCGGTATTTATATCGGTGGCTTGGCAGAGCTGTACGGCGCAATAAAGATGCTGAAAGCCGCCGAGCTTATTCACGCCAAGGGGGTAAACTTTAATTTGAAGCTTATCTGCCGCGAGGCTGAATGGAAGCACTTTGCACAGGAAAACAAGCTTACAACCCTGCCCGACTGGCTGGAGGTTCTTCATATCAGCGGGGATGACGCTCTGAGCGAGCAATACGCGCAGGCGGACTTCGCGCTCTGCCCTCATGAGGTCAACTCCTATAACAACATAACAATATCGGTTAAAATCATGGAATACCTATCGTATTTAAAGCCGGTGGTTGTAACCGAAACCATACCTATGAAAACCTTTGTCACCCAAAACGATATCGGAATTGTGACAAAGGACTCGGTCGAAGCCTTTGCCGACGGGATGCTTAAAATGATACAGAACGACTCTCTCCGTGATGGTTATGCAAAAAACTGCCTAACGGCAAGGCAAGCAAATCTCTGGATTAAAAGGGCACAGAGTGTGGTTGATGATCTTATATCATTCCGGGAGATGAAGGACTGATGAGCTCGATATACAAAAAAATTAAAGACCAGCTTGTTAGCATCAAGAATAAAGGTGCTTTTTATATATTTTTCGGCAATTTTACCATCAAGTTTATTGCCTTTTTCGGTTCGGTTTTTATTGTCAGAATACTCACCAAGAATGAATACGGGACGTTGGGTTATGTTGAAAACCTGTTCAGCTATGCATATTTGTTTGCCGGACTGGGTATGACCAACGCGCTGTTAAGATATGTCGTTTTGGCAGATACCCCGCAGGAAAAAAAGCAATATTATTCCTATATCATCAGCAGGAGCTTTATTTTTAATATCATTCTGATCGCAATAGCATGTTTGGTAGCCGTGCTCTACCCTCACCCGGAAGATTTTGCGTCTGCTATTTATCTTTTGCCCCTGCTGCTTATATCGCTGCTGTTTCATTCATTGGTCGACAGCAACACCTGCTTGTATCGGGCGATGTTTGATAACAAGAGATTTGCCTTGACAACCTGTTTGACGGCTACAATGCTGATTGTTGCTAAATATCTGCTGGCGAAATTATTCAGCCTACCGGGAGCTGTATTGGCTTCACTCGCCGTTTATTCGGTTGCCGCGATTGTTCTTACCCTGACCGTTCGCCGCAGATTTTTCGGCGGGGTTGAAAGGTCTGCGCCTCTGATTAGAGATCAAAAAAACACGGTGATTAAATATTCACTTCAATATATGGTTACCAATGGCATCTGGGCATTATTTATGTTAAACGACATATTTCTTTTAGGTCAACTTACCAAGGATGCCTCGGTTGTTGCCAACTATAAGGTTGCGTATGTTTTTCCAGGCAATCTCTCTTTGATAAGCACTTCTATCGGAGTCTTAGTAGCCCCGTTTTTTGTGCGGAGGGAAAACGATTATCCTTGGGTGAGAAGAGCGTATAAAAAGACCTATCTTGCCACTGCCGTTATCGTTTTCTGTTCAGCTTTGGCGATTTTTATTTTTGCTGAACCATTGATAAGTCTGCTTTATGGCGAAAAATATATTGATGTCGTTCCTGTGATGCGGGTGTTGCTGATAGCCGCGTTTATCAACAACGGTATACGCTATACAAACGCCCATCTCTTATCATCCATGGGACAGGTCAAATATAATATGTACATTTCCCTTGCGGGGGTTTTGTTGCAGGTGGCTGTTAATCTTGTTGTGATACCCCATTTCGGTGCCATGGGGGTCGCGTTTACAAGCGTGGGGGTATATTCCCTGATGGCGATTGCGTTGATTATCGTATTTTACAAAAAGTATTTCAGAAATAACGCAACCCAAACCCTAAGCTGAAAGCAAAGGGTTTGGGTTATGAAACTAATATTATCTCGAAAGCTTGAACAGGTCGCCAAGCTTTAACCGCTGACCGTAGTGAAGCACCGAGGCTGAATACAGCCTTATGGACAGTGCCGACACAATAACGATGGCGACAATCAAAATACAGATTGAGATTATGATGTCGGATATCAGCAAACTTTCATTTAGAAGACGGAAGGGCATGATAAACGGCGATGTAAACGGAATACAACTGACTATGCGGCGAATTCCCGGGTCGGGCATAAACATAACCACATAAGCAGAATAAAATGAAATCATAGAAATTAAAATCGAGGGTGTCATGGCCGATTGAAGATCCTCGGCTCGGCTGACCGTGGCGCCGCAAACAGAGTTTATCATGGCAAACAATGAATAGCCCAACAGGAAGTAAACCAATATCAAGAGGGCGGAAGTCGGTGTAAAGGATGAAAGGGCAAGGGGTACGCCTGCAATGGTGAAGTCGGCGGGTACAATAAATTTATATGCACCCGCGGCAGCAACAATGAATATCGTAAGCTGTAAAAGCCCCAGCGCCCCCATCGCGATACATTTTCCGAGCAATATGCGGGAGGGCTTTGCAGAGACAATAAGCGTTTCCATAACCCGGGATGTTTTTTCCGAAGCCACCGACATTGCCACTCCGTAGCCGTAAAAATAGATTGCAAAGAACATTACCATGGTAAGTACGATACCCAGTGCATAACCGGTTACATCCATCTTCCCCGTGGGAATAACCTCGCTGACGATCCCGGATAATACTATGCCTGTGGTAGCCTCGGAAACCCCCTCTTTTGAAAGCATGCCTCTTACAATTTCGTTGCGAAGCAGCTCGGTCATTTGGGTGGTGGGGGTACCGCTGAGGAAGTCGGTTATGGTAAACCGCAGGGAGGGAATCCCTTCGTTATCAATTATCTCAATCATGGCTTTGGTTTTATCCGATGCAATACTTTTTTTATAGTCGACCGCTTTTTGAGGTTCTCCCGAAATAAATTTTATTTTTGGGAATTGCGCCTTTAACACCGGAATGGCCGTCGGCACAAGACCGTCTTTATCCACCACATAACAGGAATAGCTTTGCTTATCGTCCGTTTCCGGTTTATCCTGCAAATAACCCATAATGGCGGGAATTGAACTTGCCGCAAATATAAGTATCAATACAATAATCGTGGTAATTATAAAGACTTTCTTTCGGATGTTATCCCTGAATGTGAAAGCAAATACCGTCATTATATCCTTCATACCGCAGCACCTACCTTCTCGATGAATATTTCATGCAGCGACGGTTCGCGGATTTCATATTTGTTCGGGAAAACCCCGTTGTCAATAAGCTCCCGCAAAAACGCTTGGGCAGCCTCATCCGAAGAGATCTTGAATTCGCATTCGTCTGCCGTCCTGTCTAAAAGCTTAAGGTCATGCTTTTCCGCAAACGAAATAGTCTTATCAAACATCTGCGCATCACATCCAACCGTCAGATTGGTATGTCCGTAGCCTGCTTTAATCGAGCTAAGGTTGCCCTGAAGCACCGACCGCCCCTTGTCGAGTATCACAAGGTCGCGGCAATATTGCTCGACGGTAGACATTTGATGGCTTGACATCACGATGGTGCGCTTATCGGCAATCAGTTGGGATATAATGCTTTTAAACATATCAGTGTTAATCGGATCGAGGGCGCTGAAAGGTTCGTCGAGAAAAATCAGTTCCGGATCATGGATTAAAGCCGTGATAAGCTGGATTTTCTGCTGATTGCCTTTAGAAAGCTTTTCCGCATTCATCTTTGCATATTCTGAAACACCCAACCGTTCAAGCCAGCGTAAGGCGGCATTGGATGAATCACCGCGGCTCATCCCCCTCAGCTGTCCGAAATAAGTCAGCTGTTCAAGCACCTGAACCTTGGGATATATTCCTCGCTCTTCGGGCATATAGCCGTATTTTACATTATCGCGGTTTATCGGCTTGCCATCCCATAATATCTCACCCTCATCACATTCCATGATGCCGAGTATCATTCGAATGGTGGTGGTTTTTCCGGCTCCGTTGGTTCCCAAAAGGCCGAACACACCCGGCTCACCGATTTCGAAGCTAAGTGCATCCACCGCCTTTTTATCGCCGAAGGATTTTTGAACATTGCTTACCGTCAATCCCAATTGCAGTCACTCCCTTAATTTGTTATACTAATTTAATTTATAAACATAGATAATATCCAAGTCCGTTGTATATCTTCTTATTAT
This sequence comes from Oscillospiraceae bacterium, assembly GCA_028683785.1. Taxonomy (GTDB): domain Bacteria; phylum Bacillota; class Clostridia; order Oscillospirales; family Acutalibacteraceae; genus Avimonas. Next base: position 16,342 of record JAQUHC010000007.1, on the reverse strand, counting down.
GATATTTCTATATATTTATTTTAAATTAGTATTAGTATCGATTTTCGTATAATACATATATTATATTAGCAGTATATAGTAATAATGTCAATTTAATAAATCACCGTACCTGCCGTAGAGGAGGATTCCATATCCTCCCCCAATAATGTTTGCGCTAATCTCCCTCAGGCAGCAATAAACACTGTATGTATAATCTTAATAAAAGCGGTCTTAAGCCTCCCTCTGACGAGGGAGGGGGACCGCGAAGCGGTGGTGGGAGAGAATAGCACAATTTAGGACGAAACTGCAGGATTGTGATGGGTATGCTTGACTTGGGCTTTTAGGGAGATTGGATGATTGATGCTTTCAATCAATTTGTGCGTGGTCTCTCCCTCAGTCACCTGCGGGCGACAGCTCCCTCGTCAGAGGGAGCCAAAGGGCAGCAGATATTTTCTCTATAAACATTGTATGTAATTCCCGTTAAAGCGGTCTTAAGCCTCCCTCTGACGAGGGAGGGAGACCGTGAAACGGTGGAGGGAGAGAATAGCACAATCCGGGACGAAACAGCAGGATTGTGATGGTTGTGCTTGCCTTGGATTTTTTGGTGATTAGGTGATTGATGCTTTCAATCAATTTGTGCGTGGTCTCTCCCTCAGTCGCCTGCGGGCGACAGCTCCCTCGTCAGAGGGAGCCGAAGTGGTGCAAATATTTTCACTATAAGCACCATATGTATAATCTAAAATTAAGGCGGTCTTAAGCCTCCCTCTGACGAGGGAGGGGGACCGCGAAGCGGTGGTGGGAGAGAATAGCACAATTTAGGACGAAACTGCAGGATTATAATGGGTATGCTTTCCTCGGGTTTTAGGGAAATTGTTGAATTGATGTTTTCAATCAATTTGTGCGGGTCTCTCCCTCAGTCACCTGCGGGCGACAGCTCCCTCGTCAGAGGGAGCCGATGGCAGAGAGAAGATTAAGGTGAATTGCAAAAGTAAAATCCAGAGTTAGACGGCAGAAATATTTTGCTTGACAAACCATTGGCTACTCTTTATAATATTGAACGTGACACTTGAGGTGGAGTATGTTTTTAGATCTTAGACAGTTGTTCACAGGCGAAAGGGACTCCCTGCCGGTGGACTGCACATTGGATTTTTCCGAGCTTGAGTATATGAATAACCACCCTTTCATGCATCCGGTTCGTGTAACCGGTGAAGTTTCGGTTGTTGCAGATGTTGTAACCCTTGTTGCCGTGGCGGATTTTATCCACGAATACAAATGTGACCGCTGCCTTGCCGAAGTTCACAAGTCGGTACAAATGCCGATAAAGCATGTTCTGGTGACATCTCATACTCAAGAGAATGACGACGAGCTTGTGGCGGTTGAAAATTATCTTCTCCCCCTTGACGATTTGGTGCGAGAGGATTTGATTTTAAATCTGCCCTCAAAAAATCTCTGTCGGGAGGATTGCCGCGGGATTTGCCCGAATTGCGGCAAGGAGCTTGCTGACAGCCCATGCGGTTGCAGCCCCAAAGCCATCGACCCCCGACTTGAAATTCTCAAACAATTAACAGAATCGTAATAGCATTAAGGAGGTGCTGACCATGGCGGTACCCAAAAGAAAATCATCCAAAGCCCGGCGTGATAAAAGGCGCTCTAATTTATGGAAGCTGGATGCACCTGCACTCATGAAATGCCCCAAATGCGGAGAGTATAAGAGGCCGCATCGTCTTTGCGGAAGCTGCGGTTATTATAACGGCAGGATGATTGTAAAAAAGGAAGCATAGCACTTGAAAAAGTGTTTAACTTTCGGTAAATTAGAGAGGGAGGGATCCTTCTCTATTTTTATTTAATATTTTAGATTTAAATTAGTATATAGGAGGTGCGCCGAAATGGGCGTTTTAATATCCGGTGTCGAGCCCAACAGTGCGGCGGCGCATCTGGGCATTTTACCCGGCGATATGCTGATGAAGATTAACGGGCATGATATTGAGGATGTGCTCGATTATCAGTTTTACATGACCGAAGCCGAGCTGACTATGTCACTCGTTCGCTACGGAAAAGCATTCTCCCGCCGTCTAACCAAACAACCGGATGAGGATACCGGACTTGAATTTGAAACATATCTGATGGACAGGCAGCATTCCTGCTGCAACAAGTGCATCTTTTGTTTTATCGACCAGCTCCCAAAGGGTATGCGCAAATCTCTGTATTTCAAGGATGATGACAGCCGTCTGTCATTTTTATTCGGCAACTATATCACCCTCACCAACCTGACCGAGCATGAGATTGAGCGGATTATTTCTATGCATATAAGCCCGATAAACATATCGGTTCACACCACAAATCCCGCTCTGCGCTGCAAAATGATGAACAACCGTTTTGCGGGAGAGAGCCTTTCGGTTTTGCATAGGTTTGCCCAAGCGGGTATCCGTATGCATTGCCAGCTTGTACTCTGCCCGGGCATAAACGATCGGGAGGAGCTGGAGCGCACCATGAATGACCTTGCGGGGTTGGTCCCGATGCTGGAGAGCGTTGCGGGTGTGCCGGTCGGGCTAACCAAACACCGTATGGGCTTAACCCCGCTTCGCCCCTATTCCGCCGAAGAAGCCGCCGCTGTAATCAGACAGATGAAAGCCATGGGGGATTTGATGACGGAGCGGCATGGGATGCGGGTCTTCTATCCCGCGGATGAGTTTTATCTCAAAGCGAAAATGCCCCTGCCGGGCGACGAATTTTACGGCGATTATTTACAGCTTGAAAACGGTGTCGGGCTTATTACCCTTCTGAAATCACAGTTTGAGCAGGCGTTGGAAAGCTGTACACAAAAGCCGTGCGGAAGTCGGATTATATTGGCAACCGGAATTGCAGCCGCCCCGTTCATTAAGTCCTTGGTTGAACGGGCAAAAGCTGAGTGGATTACACTCAACGCCGAGGTTGTTCCGGTTGTAAATAACTTTTTCGGTGATACCATCGATGTGGCGGGGCTGGTGACCGGACAGGATTTAATAAGTCAGTTGGAGGGAAAGACCGGGGATATTCTTCTTATTCCCGCGGTAATGCTGAGGCGGGAAGGGGATTTGTTCCTTGACGGAATATCGGTGGGGCAGGCCGAGAATTCGCTGGGTATGCGCATCATTCCGGTACAGCCTGACGGAGAAGCCCTGATGAACGCCCTGTTGTTGTAATACTAATCTCAATTATAAAAGCCGATAAAATGGAGTGATGCGTTCCTAATACTAATTTAAATTAAATTAGTATAGGAAGAACGCGTTCTGAACGATAATTTTATCGTCGCTTTTATTTGAGATTAGTATAATACTCCCCTATATCTCTCGGGTTGGGAATCGAACTTAAACAAATATTCGGTTGTAAACAACCGCTGTTCGGGTTATACTGTTCGTGTGAAATGTATAGGATGGTGATGGAGAATGTCTCAGGCAGTTGTTGCCTTGGTAGGACGCCCAAATGTGGGTAAATCCACCCTGTTTAATAAACTTATAGGTCGGCGTCTTTCTATTGTCGACGATACCCCCGGGGTTACCCGCGACAGAATTTTTGCGCCCTGTGAATGGTGCGGACGGCAGTTTATGCTTGCGGATACCGGAGGGATTGAACCTTATTCAGATGATGTTATTTTGTCACATATGCGCCGACAGGCGCAGCTTGCGATTGAACAGGCCGATGTGATTGTTTTGGTTACCGATATCAAGGCAGGGGTTACCGCCAACGATTTGGATGTTGCCTCCATGCTGTTAAAAAGCGGTAAACCTATTGTTTTATGCGTCAATAAATGTGACCATGTCGGCAACCCGTCGGCGGATATTTATGAATTTTATAACCTGGGGTTGGGGGATCCCATCGCCGTTTCCTCGGTTCACGGACACGGAACCGGTGATTTGTTGGATGCGGTATGCGCCCTGCTGCCGGAAAAGAAGGAGCAGGAGGAAGAAACCGAAATTATCAAGGTGGCGGTAATCGGCAAGCCCAATACAGGAAAATCCTCACTCGTGAATTATATTGCAGGGGAAGAGCGCGCCATCGTTTCGGACATTGCCGGCACAACCCGGGATGCTATCGACACCGAAATTCATAATGAACACGGTGATTTTATCTTCATCGATACCGCCGGGCTTCGCCGTCAAAGCCGGGTGGATGACCCTATCGAAAAATACAGTGTGCTGCGCGCCGAAATGGCTGTTGAACGCGCGGATGTATGTGTTATTATGATAGATGCCACCGAGGGCTTTACCGAGCAGGACAGCAAGGTTGCCGGAATTGCACACGGGCAAGGCAAGGCATGTATAATAGCGGTAAACAAATGGGATGCGGTCGAAAAAGACGGCAAAACCATGGACCATATGCGCAAATCACTTATGCAGGATTTTTCGTTTATGCCTTATGCCCCGATTATTTTTATATCGGCAAAAACCGGACAGCGTGTTGAGCGACTGTTTGAGCTTATCAAATATGTTTCACAGCAAAACTCGATGCGGATATCGACAGGTATGCTCAATGATGTGCTGGCTGCCGCGACCGCCCGGGTTCAGCCCCCGTCCGATAAAGGGAGACGGCTCAGGATTTTCTATATTACCCAGCCCTCAACCCGCCCTCCGACATTTGTATGTTTTGTCAACCGCGCCGACCTGTTTCATTTTTCTTATCAGCGTTATATCGAAAATCAAATCCGCGAAACCTTTGGTCTAGAGGGAACTCCGGTGCGTATGATAGTAAGAGAACGCGGCGAACGCTCGAAACAGTAATTATTTGAAGGGAAGAACGCCCCATGCTTAACCAAATGATTGATTTTTTACTCAATTGCTGGCCGTCACTGATTTTGACCGCCTTAACCGCCTATCTTCTGGGCAGCTTAAATTCGGCAATCATAGTGACAAAGCTGTTTTCACATTCCGACATCCGTGACAGCGGCAGCGGTAACGCCGGGGCAACCAATGTGCTGCGCTCTCAGGGCAAGCTGCCTGCCCTCTTTACAACAGTGGGGGACTTGGGGAAAAGCATTGCCGCGGTTTTTATCGGGGGATTTTTGGTGTCCGAGATGAACGGCGGATATATCGACGGCAGTATGAAATTTGTGCTGGTGGGAAAATATCTTGCCGGCCTGTTCTGCATAATCGGGCATATATATCCGCTGTATTTTGGTTTTCGAGGCGGCAAGGGGGTTTTGACCACCCTGGGAATGATGATAATTCTCGATTGGCGGGTTGCTCTTATCTGCTTGGGTGTTTTTATAATCATTGTACTTATATTCAGGATGGTATCGCTGGGCTCGATATCCGCCGTTTTTGTGTTGCCGATTTTGACCGGCATATTCAGCCGATTGGTCGACGGCAACTCCGCCGTCACAACCCTGTTCTGTATAGTCATGACAACCTTTATTGCACTAATTCTGATTTTAAAACATATTCCAAACATCAAGCGCATCATTAACGGTACCGAAAGCAAGTTGGGCTCGAAAAAATGAAAGCTCGCTTCATATTGAATAATAATTGCTGCGCGATTAAATAGCGATTGTTGCTCAATTGTAATGCATAATTTTTATGAAAGGGATGTTATGTATGGAATTGAAAGGTTCAATTTCCATCCTGGGCTCAGGGGGATGGGGAACGGCTCTGGCAATAATGGCGCGTAAATACGACCACGATGTAACCCTTTGGTCGCCGTTTAAAAAGGAAATCAACGGAATACTGCGCTTCGGAGAAAACAAAAAGCTGTTGCCCGGAGTGCCTGTTCCGCCCGGAATATGCCTGACAACCGAAATTGAAGAGGCGGTACAGGCCGAATTGATTATATTCGCTGTTCCGTCCTTTGCAGTCAGCAGCACCGCAAAGCTGATTGCCGATATCATAAAGCCCAACACTATTATTGCAAATGCTGGTAAGGGGCTTGAAATCGGAACCCATCGCCGCTTTTCCGAGGTTCTGACCGAGCTGCTGCCTACCGCCCGGGTGGTTGCACTTTCCGGCCCCTCACACGCCGAGGAGGTGGCCAGGGATATTCCCACAACCATAATCAGTGCTTCAAAGGATGTTGAGGCCGCTGAGCGTGTTCAGGAGCTTCTTATGAATCCGAATTTTCGTATTTATGTAAACACCGATGTTATGGGGGTTGAATTGGGCGGCGCGATGAAAAATGTAATAGCTTTATCCGCCGGAATTTGCGACGGACTGGGCTTGGGAGATAACACGAAAGCGGCTCTGATGACGCGCGGGCTTACCGAAATCGCAAGACTGGGCGTAAATATGGGGGCGCGGTCTGCAACCTTTGCCGGTCTTTCGGGCATGGGCGATTTGATAGTGACCTGCGCAAGCCCGCATTCCCGCAATCGCCGCGCCGGAATTCTTATAGGGCAGGGGCATTCACCCCAGGAGGCTGTGCACCTTGTGGGGACTGTCGAGGGTTATCATGCGGCGCTTGCAGGTTATGAGCTTGCGCGTTCGGTTGGAGTTGATATGCCTATAACCGAGCAGTGCTGGGGCGTATGCTATAACAATCAATCTCCCAGGGATTCAATCAGTGTCTTGATGGAGCGTCCGCGCTGTCATGAAACCGAAAATGAATGGGTATTCTAATACCAATCACTCTTTATAGAGTGTCAGGGTATGATATATGTCGTTTACATTATATTCATCATAATTCCACATTGAAAAGCCGGTACCCTTAAGCTTTGAATTAACCTTTTGTATCAACAGTTCACGGTTGTTTATAAAAAGTCGGGCACCTGCAAATGTATTTTCGGCAAATCGCAAATCTATCAACATTTCACCATGTATCACCGCTCGGGCGATGACATCTGCAATTTCATCCCGCTTTACGGTATCAAGCAAACGACCGTTCCTAAGATAGTAATTTGCTTCAACCGCCGTGCATGTGTCAACCCCGATATTGTCGGAATCGATTGTATGAGATTTTAATATTTCATCTGTGGTAAGATTAAAATAGGAATGATGCAATCGGTCGGAATTATCATTCCAGGTGGGGTCGAGGTGATAATTGCGGCCATCAATGGTCACCAAATTCCACATATGCGCAACCCCCTTCATATCGAAGCCGCCTACAAGGGTGGCTTCGATGCCCGAGCGATGCAAAAGAAGCTGCATTGCGCGGGAATATCCCTCACAAACCGCCAGGCCTTCAACCAACGCTCCGTATGCGGTAAAGGCGTTCGGATACAGGGTTATAGGGTCAACGGTATCCGAGGCGCGGTTTTCATAGCTGCAAATACGCGCCAGCTCGTCATGAAGAAACAGCTCGGTCTCAAACTGGCCGGAAGGCGAACTGTTGATAAGACTTGTTCTTATCTGGGAAATCGCATCCTCCAGCCTTACGGATGCGGTGCTGCGCTCCTGCGCCGTCATGGTGAAAACAATGCAGAATACATTATAATGATCGGTTCTGCCCGTGCGGTATCCCTCAAAGCTGTAAGTGTTTCCTATATAGAAAAACTGGGGATTATCCGATACAAAAGCGGTATAAAGCCGCTTGGCATCATCATTGCTTTTAAGCGGGCGGGATAGCTCAACGCGAAGCCCGTTATATTCCCGCTCGGTTCCCAGCTCGCTGTCGGTAATTGTAACCGTATTATCAATATCAAAGTTCTCGATAACCGCGGCATATATTTCTCCGTATCCGATTTTAAGCTGGGGGGACAGTCGCTGATAGCACCATTTGCCGTCATATTCGGAGGAATAATCTATACCCGAACCGCTGTCCGATTGTTCATCCGACTCGTCCAAACCGGGGAAGAAAAAGGAGCAGCCTGACATAAAGAGCATAAGAGCCGCCGAAATAGCGGTGATAAGTTTTTTCACGGCGGCTGTACTCCTTTCATGCTTGCTGTAATAAAATTAATCAAAAATGGATTTAAGACTTACTTTGATGTTATCGGCGGCATAATATCGTATTTCCTTGCCGCTCCCCTGATATCCGCCCGCAAAAGATACGCTTTTACACAGATTTCCGTCATTATTTTCGGCAAGATAAGACAGTCCCTGCTTTGCGTTCTTGTAGTGGGGTACCAAAATATCGGTTTTGGCGGCAAGATTGACAATAAAGCTGAAATCATCATCCGCTTTATTTTCGCGTGAAGCCTTCATATACTGGTTTATCAGCGCCGCCGTCATCTGTGCCTGAATATCGGCTTGTTGCTTTCGCCCCCCGTTCCATGAGGGATAACGCAGAACATTTACCGCTTGGGCGGCGCTCAAGGTGCGGAGTCCGCTGTCAAGATCGACAACCATATCTTGGTCGCGGTAGTTCAAATCCTCGTTAATATTCATAATAACGCCCGACTCGAAATGTGTGATTAATTTTTCAATATTATCATAGGTGATAACCATATAATTATCAAAACTTATACCCGTCAAGGTTGAAAGAGCATCTCTGGCGACCACGATACCATGTCGGTCGGTCAGCTCATGCAGCCTTATTTCGCTTGTTTTATAATCCACCACCGTGTCCCGGGGGAAAGCAAGGGTATGAACGGCGGATTTTTCGGGATTGGCGCGCACCGCAACAAATCCCTGTGACTCCCCCTTGTATGTGGTAACGATAAGCAGAGTTCTCGCGTCTTCCGGCCCGAAGCTCGGTTCGTCGGACGAAACCACAGAGGACGGTTCGGAGGTTTGACGCGCCTCGTTTATTTTAATAACCGCCCACAAACAAATCCCACCGAACACAACCAAAAACAAGACAAAGGCAAGCAAAAAAACCATGATATTGTTTATTTTCTTTTTCCTTTGCTTTCGCCGTTTATCGCGATAGAGCGGCATTTAAAATTCACCTCCGAAAATCGTTTTAAATAAATCTGCATTATATTCATACTAATCTCAATTATAAAAGCCGATAAAATGGAGTGATGCGTTCCTAATACTAATTTAAATTAAATTAGTATAGGAAGAACGCGTTCTGAACGATAATTTTATCGTCGCTTTTATTTGAGATTAGTATCAGTATATCAAATTTTAATGCGTAATATCAATAACATTCCTGTAATATTTCTGCAACATTACTGTAACCTTATCCCATTATACCGTACAATAAAAGAACCTTTTTTACAAATTTCGGTTGCCTTAGCCTGCGGATTATGCTATGATACAGTGAAAGTAGGTTGTGATATGGGGATTATTACCGTTATCACATCGGGAAAGGGCGGTGCCGGTAAATCCACCGTTACAGCCGGCCTCGGGTTTGCCTTGGCAAGTCTTGGGCGCAAGGTTGTTTTGCTTGACGGGGATGCCGGTCTTCGCAGCCTTGATTTGATGCTTGGTATCAGTGAAGGCGCCGTATATGATATGTCCGATATTTTTGAGGGGAACTGTGAACCGATTCGTGCGGTTTACCCGTCTCCCGCTTGCGAAGGCGTGTCGGTTGTTCCTGCCCCCATCGGGCTGGAGCAGATGTGTTCTCCTTATGATATGCGCAGGCTTTGCGGCGGTTTCGCAAAATACTATGATCATGTGCTTGTGGACAGTCCTGCCGGTATCGGCAGGGGGTTTGAATGTGCAATCGCCGGTGCAAATCGTGCGCTGGTTGTCACAACCCCGGACATGGTGTGCGCAAGGGATGCACAGATTGTCGGCGGGCTGCTCAACCAAAAGGACATACCCTCCCGCCTGATTATCAACAGGCTGAGGCCTGCCCCCATTATTTCCGGAAAAATGCCCGATGTTGATGAAATTATTGATGTTGCAGGTATTCAGCTTATCGGAATTATTCCGGAGGATGAAGAGGTCGCAATCGCAAACGCCAACGGGCGGCAGCTTCCCACCCGGTCTAACGCGGCTGTCTGCATGGCAAACATTGCACGCCGTTATCTTGGTGCGACCGTTCCGCTTGCCGGTCTCGAAAAAATGATCTAGGAATTCTAATACTAATTTTAGATAGTATAAGGAGCGTATGGTATGAATATTGCTTTAATTGCCCACGATGCGAAAAAAGAGCTGATGGTTCAGTTTTGCATAGCCTATTGCGGCGTTCTAAGCCGTCATAATCTTTGTGCCACCGGAACAACGGGTAAAATGGTGGCGGAAGCAACCGGATTGGAAATAACCCGATATATGAGCGGCTCCCAAGGCGGCGACCAGCAGATTTCGTCCCGCATATCCTGCAATGAAATTGACCTTCTGCTTTTCTTCCGGGATCCCATGACCGTAAAGCCGCATGAACCCAACGAAAGCGATATGTTCCGCCTTTGTGACATGCGCAACATTCCGGTTGCCACGAACATTGCAACCGCCGAGGTATTAATCCACGGTCTTGAACGGGGCGACCTTGACTGGCGCGACATTGTAAATCCCGGGACCTTCAAATAGCCGGATCTTTGATACTGCGAATATTGCCGAAAGGGCGCTGATGCACTGAACATGGTATCCGCCCATTCAACAATATCGATTGGTGTGAAAATGGTTTGGCATGACAATGTATTGCATTATGCCGGACCATATTCATATGATGATATTTAAATTATCTAATTAAAGCGGGCGGATGATATCCGCCCCTAATTATATTATGATACTTCTAAATATTTAGTATAAGAAAGGCGGGGTGTCTTATGGCCCTTATAACCAAAGCAGTTCGCGGCACCCGTGATGTGTTGCCCGACGAAAGCTTCAAAATGCAGCATATTGAACAGACCGCGCTTGCGATTGCCCGTGATTTCGGTTTTCGCGAGATGCGCACGCCGGTTTTTGAGCATACCGAGCTTTTTCAGCGGTCGGTGGGCGAAACCACCGATGTGGTTCAAAAGGAAATGTACACCTTCCAAGATAAGGGAGAGCGCTCAATAACCCTGCGCCCTGAGGGTACGGCGGGAATGGCGCGCGCCTTTTTGGAGCACGGGCTGAACAACGGAATATTGCCTGTCAAAATTTCATATCTGACCTCCTGCTACCGTTACGAGAAGCCTCAGGCGGGCAGACTTCGTGAATTTAATCAATTCGGGGTGGAATGCTTTGGCTCGGCCAAGCCCCAATCGGATGCCGAGGTTATTTCCCTTGCCCACCTTCTTCTGAATGAACTTGGCGTGACCGGAGTATCCCTGCAAATAAATTCAATCGGCTGCCCGACCTGCCGCTCTAAGTATCATAAGGAGCTTAAATCGTATTTTGAAGCCCGCGGGGGGGAGCTTTGCGAAACCTGTCACGGTCGACTCGAGCGCAATCCGATGCGTATACTCGATTGTAAATCCCCCATATGCGCGGGTATCGCGCAGGATGCGCCGGTTATGCTTGACTTTCTGTGTGACGAATGCCGCCTGCATTATGACAGTGTCAAGTCATTTTTGGATGAGGCGGAAATTGAATATGAGCAGAACCCCCGCATTGTCCGCGGCCTCGATTATTACACTCGAACGGTTTTTGAATTCGTTTCGGATGCGTTGGGCGCGCAGGCCGTTGTCTGCGGCGGCGGAAGATATGACGGGCTTATTGAAGAACTCGGCGGGCGGCCTCTGCCATCCCTCGGGTTTGGCATGGGGTTGGAGCGGTTGCTCATGGTAATGGAGGCAAAGGGTGCAAAGTTCCCCGAACCACCGCAATGTGAGGTATATCTGGCTTCCATGGGTCAAGCGGCGGTTAAACGCTGCTTTGCCATTGTGACAAATCTGCGCCGGGGGGGCGTTTCGGCCGAATGTGATACCGTCGGACGGAGCCTGAAAGCCCAGATGAAATACGCCGATAAAATCGGAGCGCGATATACAATCGTCGTTGGTGATAATGAGCTTGAAACAGGAATTGCCGCCCTCAAGGATATGCAGTCGGGAGAAGAGAGCCCGATACACTTGGACGACAGCTTATATACAACCCTTTATAACAAATTGCTGGACCGTCAGCTTGCGAATGTGGCAGATTTGCTGGGCGAAGCGGCAGAATAGGGGACTGCCGCATAAATCAGCCTTGAAAATCTTTGACACCTTCATAAATGCATAATTTTAGGGACGACACATATTTTAATTGTGCGTCAGCCCGTATGAAAGTCAGGAGAAAATGATGGCAGACACTTTGAAAGGATTTAAACGCAGCGACTACTGCGGTACATTCCGCACAACCGACCAAGGCCGGGAGGTTTCGGTCTGCGGTTGGGTACAACGGCAGCGCGATCTTGGGCAGCTTATTTTTGTCGATTTACGCGACCGTACCGGGATTGTGCAGCTTGCATTTGATGATACTGTCGACCCGGCTGTATTTGAGCGGGCGGCAAGCGTCCGCAGCGAATATGTTTTGGCGGCAAGAGGCGTGGTCAGGCTGCGCTCATCCGTCAATCGTGAAATACCCACCGGAGAGGTGGAAATCGCGGTAACAGAGCTTCGAATTTTGAACAAGGCCGAAACCCCTCCGTTCGAGATATCCGAAAACAGCTCCACTGCCGAATCCCTCCGGCTTAAATATCGCTATCTTGATTTGCGCCGCCCCGACCTGCAGCGCAACCTGCTGATGCGACACCGCATTGCAAAGGTGACGCGGGACTATTTTGATGCTCAGGGGTTTATAGAAATCGAGACCCCCATGCTGATAAAATCCACCCCCGAGGGAGCAAGGGATTTTCTTGTCCCCTCTCGCCTGCACAAGGGTAGGTTCTACGCCCTGCCCCAGTCCCCGCAAATATATAAGCAGCTTTCAATGGTGGCGGGCTTTGACCGCTATATGCAGATCGCGCGTTGTTTCAGGGATGAGGACCTGCGGGCTGACAGACAGCCGGAATTCACCCAGATAGATCTTGAGATGTCATTTGTGGATATCGAGGATGTAATCGAAATCGGGGAGGGCTTCCTTTCAACCGTATTTCGTGAAGTGCTGGATATCGAGCTTCCGATGCCCCTGCCCAGGCTGACCTATAACCATGCCATGGAGCGGTACGGCTCGGATAAACCCGATACCCGTTTCGGCATGGAGATTGCCGACCTTTCGGATGCGGTTAGGGGCTGCGAATTCGGGGTTTTCACCTCGGCAATCGAGGGGGGCGGAACCGTCCGCTCAATCACCGCCGAGAATGCTGCCGATAAGCTCACCCGCAAGGAATTGGATAAGCTGACCGAAATGGCGCGGGGTATAGGCGCGAAAGGGCTTGCGTGGGTACGCATGAACCCCGATGGGGTTGCATCCTCTTTCGGTAAATTTATGACCGAGGAACAGATGAAGGCCCTGATTGAAGCCGCAGGTGCCAAAACAGGCGATGTGGTTCTGATAATTGCCGACACGGTGAAAAAGCACGTGCTGACCACCCTGGGCGCTCTGCGCCTTGAAGTTGCAAACAGACTGAATATCAAGCGGGATGGCTTTAATCCGCTGTGGATTACCGATTTTCCCTTCTTTGAGTGGGATGATGAGCAAAAGCAATATGTTGCCATGCATCACCCCTTTACCTCCCCGCTGGATGAAAGTATCCGATATCTTGACAGCAACCCTGAAAAGGTTTTCGCCAAAGCATATGACCTTGTTTTGAACGGTATAGAGCTTTCAAGCGGCTCGATTCGTATCACCGACCCCGAGCTGCAAAAGCGTATGTTTACCGCGCTGGGGCTTTCTGATGAAGAAGCACACGCGAAATTCGGATTTTTGACCGATGCCTTCCGTTTCGGCGCACCCCCTCACGGCGGAATGGCGATAGGGCTGGATCGGCTTGTAATGCAGATGCTGGGGGCACAGACCCTGCGGGATGTTGTTGCCTTCCCCAAGGTACAGAACATGACCGAGCTTATGACCGAATGCCCCTCTCCTGTCGATAAAGAGCAATTAACCGAGCTGGGGTTATCCCTGAACCAACGATAACCGTCACGCAAAGGGGTATTTAATATGCGTCCGTTATTTGATTCGAGAGATGAAAGATACCGCTCGCCCTTCGGTGCTCAGCCCGCAGGGCAGGCGGTATTTCTTCGCATATGCCTGCCCAGAAGCCTAGGATGCAGCGGCGCAAGGCTTTGTGTCAAAAAGGTGATGGCCGAGGGCGAAAAACCGGTTGCATCTTTCAGCATGTTCTGGGCTGGTATGCAGGACAGCGACCGCGAATGGTGGGATTGCCGGTTCACCCCCGGGCAGCCCGCGGTATATTTTTATCATTTCGAACTGGATACAATCAAAGGCAGGGGCAGGCTTTTTCGGCAAAATGACGGAAAGGCCGGTCTGGATTTTAATCCTGATACCGATTGTTCGGTATGGCAGCTGACCTGTTATTCCCCCGACTTTACAACCCCCGACTGGCTTGTCGGAGGGGTTATGTATCAAATATTCCCCGACCGTTTTTCCGCATCCGGAGCAAAAAAAGAGAAAATCCCCGACGATAGGATTATTCGAAACGACTGGGGCGGGCAGCCTCACTGGAAGCCGGATAATCAGGGAGAAATCCGCAATAATGATTATTTCGGCGGGGACCTCAAGGGGATTGAGCAACGGCTGGACCGACTTGCCGAGCTCGGTGTGAGCTGCATATATCTGAATCCTATCTTTGAGGCGCATTCCAACCACCGATATGACACCGCCGATTATTCAAAAATAGACCCTATGCTTGGAACCGAGGAGGATTTTCTTTCACTGGTTCGTTCGGCACATCAGGTAGGCATCCGAATTATTCTGGACGGGGTTTTCAGCCATACCGGCGCCGACAGCGTATATTTTAATAAGGAAGGAAGATATGATTCTCTGGGTGCGGCTCGGTCTGAACAATCGCCGTATTATGGTTGGTATAAGTTTAAAAAATGGCCTGACAGATATTTCGCGTGGTGGGGAGTTCAAACCCTGCCCGAGGTAAATGAAACCGAGCCGGGGTTTATGGAGTATATAAACGGAGAAAACGGTATCGTCCGCCGACGAATAGGTGAGGGAATAGGAGGTTGGCGGTTGGATGTAGCCGACGAGCTGCCGGATGAATTCCTCGACAGCCTATATGCCGCCGCCAAGAGAGAAAACCCGGACGCATTGATCCTGGGCGAAATTTGGGAGGATGCCAGCAACAAGGAAAGCTACGGAAGCATGAGGCGGTATTTGCTGGGCGGGCAGCTTGACAGCGTTATGAATTATCCTTTCAGGAATGCGATTTTAAAATTTCTGAAAAGAGGGGGCGGAGCCGAGTTAATAAACAGTATAATGGATATCGTGGAAAACTATCCGCCCCAGGTGACCCGACTGCTGATGAACCATATCGGAACCCACGACACCGAAAGGGCTTTAACCGTTCTGGCGGGTGAACCGGCAGGAAACAGGGGACGGGAATGGCAGGCCGCGCGGCGTATGACCGCCGAACAGCGGGAACACGGTCTTTCGCTGTTAAGACTTGCGTCAGTTTTGCAATATACCCTGCCCGGTGCGCCCTGCATTTATTACGGGGATGAAGCGGGAATGGAGGGTTATCGCGACCCGTTCAACCGCGGCTGTTATCCATGGGGCGAGGAGGATAAGGATTTAATAAAATGGTATCGCCGCTTGGGGCAGCTTAGGCGTTCCTGCCGGGTTTTGAGAGAGGGACATTTTTCCCCTGTTTTCGCCTCTAATGAGGTGGTATGCTTTGAAAGACACAGGGATGGGGAACGGCTTATCTGCGCCGTCAACGCTTCGGGAGAGAATATAAATATAAAGCTACCCGAAGCATGGAAGGGCTGCACAATAAGTTTAGGAGGCGGAAATATTAAAGACAACACCCTGTTTATCCCGCCCTTTGATTGCGCCGTCGCAACCCTGTCCGAAATTGTATGATATTTCTGATATATAATTCCCATTAAGGCGGTCTTAAGCCTCCCTCTGACGAGGGAGGGGGACCGTGAAACGGTGGAGGGAGAGAATAGCACAATCCGGGACGATACAGCAGGATTGTCATGGGTGTGCTTGCCTTGGGTTTTTTGGGGATTGGATGATTCATGTTTTTAATCAATTTGTGCGTGGTCTCTCCCTCAGTCGCCCGCGGGCGACAGCTCCCTCGTCAGAGGGAGCCAAAGGGCAGCAGATATTTTTACTATAAAACATTGTATATATAATTCCCATTAAAGCGGTCTAAAGCCTCCCTCTGACGAGGGAGGGGGACCGCGAAGCGGTGGAGGGAGAGAATAGCACAATTTAGGTCGAAATAGCAGGATTGTCATGGGCGTGCTAGCCTTGGGTTTTTTGGGGATTGGGTTATTGATGTTTTCAATCAATTTGTGCGTGGTCTCTCCCTCAGTCGCCTGCGGGCGACAGCTCCCTCGTCAGAGGGAGCCAAAGGATAGTATTTTTCTATAAAACACTGTATATATAATTCCCAATTAAGGCGGTCTTAAGCCTCCCTCTGACGAGGGAGGGGGACCGTGAAACGGTGGAGGGAGAGAATAGCACAATCCGGGACGATACAGCAGGATTGTCATGGGTGTGCTTGCCTTGGGTTTTTTGGG